>NZ_JBHSFQ010000007.1:0-264328 GCF_042653925.1 Nocardiopsis mangrovi | reverse complement strand
GGCCGACTGGGCCTCCCAGGGTGTCCTGGACGACGCGCTGGGCCTGCTGCGCCGGTTGCACGTGCCCCTGCTCAGTCCCACCCTCACCCAGGCCGCGCCGACGACCACGCCGCCCCAGCCGCAGGCGGCGACGGGCGGGCCCGCAGCCATGTTGGCGGGACAGAGCGGCTTGCCCCAACCCTTCACGCCGGGGACGGATGCCTCTGCGGCGCCGTCGCGGGTTCCTTCCCAGATCCGCCCGGCGGAGTTCAGGCCGAGCCAGGACACAGGCGATGAGGCGGCGGTCGACGGCGTCGGCGCGACGCGCGGAGTGCAACCGCCCGCCGACCAACCGGCCCCCGCTGCTTCTGCCGAGCGGGCGACCGACACGGGGGACCGGTCTGTTCCGCGGCGGACGGGCGGTGCGACGCCGGGCTCCCCAGGCACCGGCGTCGACGGCGGCGCCCAGCCCTCCCGTCCCCAGGCCGCCGGGCTGGAGGGAGTCGATCCCGTGGCCCGGGCGGCCGAGGCCCGGGGTGAGGCGGATGAGGCGCGCGCTACGTCCGTGCGGCTGCGCGATGCCGCCGCCGATGCTCGTGAGGAGGCGGAACGGACGCGGGCCGAGGCCCAGCGGTTGGGCGCTGCGGCCGACGCCGCCGAGGAGCGTGTGCGGGACGCTGCCGCCGCGGCCGAGCAGGCGCACGCCGCGAAGCTGGAGCGGCAGAGGGCGCATGAGCAGGCCGACCAGGCTGCATCGGAGGCCGCCGAACGCGCCGATGAGCTGGAAACCCCCGCCGATGCCGCCGAGGCCGAGGCCGACCGCCTACAGGAGATCGCCGACGACGCCGACGCACTGCGGGCCGAGGCCGACGGCGCCCATGCCGCGGCGGCCCAGCGTGCGGCGGAACTGGAGGACATCCTCGGAACCGCGGCCGATGCCCAGCGGTTGGGCTCCGAGGTCGAGCAGGCCCGCGCCGACGCCGCCGACCTGGCCCGGCGGGCAGAGGCGATCGACGGCGAGGTGCAGGGGCTGCGGCTGGAACTGTCCCGGTTGCGGACGCAACCCCAGGGGGACCGGTCCGCGCAGAACACGCCCGAACACGGCGCGCGGATCGCCGGGCTCGAAGCCGACATCGCCGAGGGCGACACGCAGGCGGCCCGCCTGCGCGACCAGGCGGCCACCCGGTCCGGTGCCGCGGAAGAGGCCGGCCTGCGTGCCGCGGAGCTGTGGGAGCGCTCGGGCATCGGGCCCGATGACCTCGACCGCCTCCGGAACGAGTACGACACCGCCTTCGATCACGCGACGGAACTCCTCCGGGCCGCCGACTCCGCGAGGGAAGCCGCCGCCCGGGCTCAGGACGACGCCGACGCGGCCTGGGAGACCGCGGACGGCGTACGCGAGGCGGCCGACGCCGCGCTGCGCGCCGTTGAGACGGCAGACGAGGCGGCCGTTGAGGCACAGGACCGCCTGCATGAGGCCGAGCAGGCCGTGGCCGGTGCCGAGACCGCCCGGGCCGAGGCGCAGACCGCCGCTCGCGCCGCCATGGTCGTCTCCGATGATGCGGGCTATTTCGCCGACGCCGCAGAGCAGGCCGCGCGTGCTGCCGAAGAGGGCGCCGAGACCGCCCGGCAGGAGGCGCTGGCCGCCGCCCGCGTGGCCGATGACCTGGCCCGCGATGTGTTCCCCGCGACGGGGCGGCTGGGGTGGATGCTGCAGTCGACCTGGTTCGGCACCCACCCCGTGGACACCACCGGGCTGCTGCTGGAACTCGAGGGCCGTGTCGATGCCATCACCGACCCGCGCGTCACGCCGCAGATGCGCGCCGGCATCCTGTCCCAGGTCCGCGCCCAGGCGGCGCGCGACATCCGGCCGTTCTCCCGTGAGAGACAGGCGGAGCAGGATGAGAGCGGGTTCACGTTCGCGGTGCAGGGGCCCGGTGGGGAGTGGACGGCGCGGTTGCACGTCGACCCCGACGCCGAGTTCCGTCGCGTCCCCGCCGCTTCGGAGATGCCCCCGCCCGCCCGCCGTGCCCGGCCCCGGCTCATGCAGGGGGCGGGCGACCCCGCCTACGCCTACAGTTTCGGCGGTGGCCACGGCGGCAGCAAGTCGTTCTCGCTGGGCATCCTCGTCACCCCGTTCTACATCGCCCCGATCGGCCCCGGCGTACCCGAACTGGACATGGCCGACGCCCGTTTGACCGCCCGCGGCGGGATCGGCTACCGCGTGCGCACCAGCACGCTGACGGCGAGCGGATCCAGCGGCGACTACGCCTACACCGAGCTCGCCGGGCCCCCCGAGCCCTACGACGCCGACCTGCCCGTCACCCTGACGCTCACCCCGCCACCGGTGACGACCGGCCAGGCACCGGCCACTGCGACCAGCGGCCCGGCACCGGCCCCCGACCCTCTGGACGCTACGCCGCCCACGCAGGCCCAGGACGGCGCGCGAACGGTTGAGGGGGCACATGAGCAGGACGCGGGGCTCACCCAGTCGTGGCGGCTGGCGGTGCGGCTGTTCGTCCCGGGCGGGCCGGGCACCAACCCGCCGGATGCCCCGGAGCGGATCACCCTCGCCGACCCCCGGGCCGCGGACGCGGCAGGGGTACCCGGCCCCGGTGCCCGCGCGATCGACCGCGGCTTCCCCGTGTACGCCGGCGACATCTCCTCGACCGCGCCCGAAGGGGGCATGAGCCTGGCCGACTGGGCCCGCGACCGCCTGCTGGGCTACTCCTCGGCGGCCGTGAAGGACCGCCCCAGCCCGTCCCCTGACGCCTCGGGGCGCAACCGCCTGGTCAAACAGCCCCCGAAGCCGTCCGCGGCGTTCACCCGGCACAACGCGACCACCCTTCAAGGGCTGCGGACACGCAGCCTGGTGCGGCACCACCTGGGCATCATGTCGACCGGCCATGCCGACCTGCCCTTCGTCGACGCCGACGGCCAGGACAGGCGTTTGGTCCTCACGTCCTCGCCGACGTCCTACCGGCTGCTGCCCTCGCCGCCCAAGACCGCCGAGTTCTCCACCATCACCCGGGTCGAAACCTCGGTCGCCCAGACCACGGGCAAGCGGTCGTGGTGGAGCCTGCTGTTCGGCGGCGGCGCGGATCTCCGCATCAGCGACCGCACCTTCCGGTTCGCGCCCGCGGTGGTGGAGTACGCCTTCCGCCAGACCATGCGCCAGGTCCAGGACACGCGCCAGGACGACAGCGGGCGCTACCCGCTGATGTGGGGTTCCACCGACACGGTGCTCTATGAGGTGACGCGGACCTACTACGCCCGGTTCAGCGGCGACCCCGCGCCCACAAAGTTCACCGGGACGACCATCGAGCTCTTCACCCTTGAGGACGCCCGGCTGCTGCACACGGCCGACACCTCCGCCACCGAGACGGGCACGGTGGCGCGACCCGATGACCCCTCCGCCCCCGTGGAGCCGCCCTTCCCGCACCTGCGCGGCCCCCACCCAAAGAACTTCCATCCGGCCGTGCCGCGGGCGTTCACTTTCCCGGACGGTTCGCCCTTCTTCACCGGCGGCCCTGCCACCGACAGCGCGAGCACGCACGACGCCGAAGGCGCGCGCGACGGCGAGACGGACGGTGCCGCGCCCGTCCCCGCGCGGGGTACGCCGCTCACCGAGTGGCTCGGCGACCGCTTCGTGTACGGGCTTGCCCGGCGCTTCCCCGGGCTGGTCGTCGCCGACCTGTCGCGGACCGAGTCCGACTTCTCTCACCGGCCCGGCGGTCCGACCTCGCTGGTGGGCCGGGAGCACCGTCCCCTGCGGCGGGACTACGCCACCGCCCTGGAGAACACTCACCGGGTCCGCACCGCACTCCAGCAGGCCAACCTCAAGGGCAACCTGGACAAGCTCCGCCACGACGGGATCCCCGTCGACCTGCGGGAGACGGCCAGTGTGGACGCGAAGGACCTGTTCCGGTCGGGCAAGAAGTTCATCCGTCCCGGACTGGTCACGGTGCGGCTCTTCGCCGACGTCGGCGCGCTGAACTACAGCGGGACCAGTGAGCGGATGACCGGCGTCTTCATGATCGGCGGCTCACAGCGCGGGTCCTCCCACGGGTCGGGGAACTCCCACACCCTCGCCGCGCGGTTCGTGGGGACCTACGCGGGCGAGGGGGCGCCGGACGCCTCCGGGGCACCCACGGGCGGAGCGTTCCAGCAGCAGCTGCGTGCGGCGCTCGCCCGCGAATCCGCCACCGGCCAAGGGATCTCCACCGGGTTCGGAACCGACGCGTGGCTGCTGTTCACCGGCGCGACCGACACCTGGTCCAGCGACGTCACGTTCTACGCCATGATCGACGACTCCCAGCGCTACCACGGCTCCGACGTGCTGCGTGACCGGGGCGACCTCTTGGTCGAGGGCATCCAGGCCCGCATGGAGGTCTCGACACCGCGCCTGGCCCGGCCGTTCCCCACCGACGTCACCCCGCTCACCGTCGACGGCGGCCACGACACCGACGCGCGCTTGCGGTCGGAGAGCGACCCCGGCTCCACCACCGATGATGTGCCCGGCGTGGGCTACGAGCGGCTCACCTCCGAGCAGGCCCGCGCCATCATCACCGGCCGCGGGATCACCCCACCGGTGCCGGCCGGGGAGGACGGCGACACCGCCACCGGCGATGCCGGCAGTGGCGCCATCGCGAGGGTGAACGGCCGCTCGCTCAACCACCTGCTGGACGGCACCGTGTTCATCGCCTCGGTCAACACCGGCGGCGAGACGCCCGCCCGCACCGGTGCGGGCGGGCAGGTGCTGCCCGCGCAGCCGTCCCTGCTCGACCTCACCCGCCGCATGTTCTCCGCGGAGTTCGTCGACGCCCGCTACTTCGGCCTGCGGGATGGCTACACCCGCAAGTACGATCACTTCACCGGCGACAGCGAAGCCGGCCGGCGGTTCTTCGAGAACGTGCTCTCCCAGGAGAACCTCGCCGCCCACCTCATCAACGGGATCGTCAGCCGCCCGGAGTTCGACGGCGGCGTGCTCTCTCCCCACACCATCCGCCCCACCGTGGTCACCGAAAGCGTGGTGGAGTCGCTGACCGCGGTGCCCGTTGACCTGAGGATGTACTTCGAGGGCACCGACAAGAGCGCCCTCACCCACTCCAGGACGCGGACCTTGCAAGCGAGCCTGGGGGGCGTCCACCTCCCGGTCGGCAACACCAACCCGCCCGACGCCGACCCCGCCTCGACCCGCGGCGACGCCGCCGCGCCCACGTTCTACACCGGGCCCAGCGCCGGACGGAACTGGATCATCAGCTCCCACTCGACGGCGACCGTCCACGACTACAGCATCCGGACCACCCACATCCGCACGCCCTTCTCCTACCTGATCCAGGGGTCGGGGCTCATCCGCCAGTCGGCGGAGATCGCCCGGGAACTGGATGTGGTGGGGACGTTCTACCGCTCGCCGCTCTACACCGGGTGGCAGATGTGGATGGACGAGTTGTTCACCGGGTTCACCCACGCCTGGGACGCCATCGCCAACAACCTCGTCCTGGACACCTTCACCGGCCCCGACGGCACCAGCGCCCTGACCACCCGCGCCCTGCCCCCACCCCCCGCTCCGGTGGACGTGCGCACCGGCCTGGCCGCCAATGGCGACACCCTGCGCCCCATCGATCCCGAGGCCGCGATCACCGACCTCGACATCAAACTCAGGGAACAGGGCCTGGAGCTGACCGCCGGGAGCCGCAACCACCTGAACCACACCCTCAACTCCCGCCTGGCCAAGAGCCCCGACTCCGGGGTCCCCGTCCCGGTCAACATCCGCCGCATCGTCAACCGGACCGACATCCCCACGACCCCGGTGGAGCCGCCCTCGATCGCCGCGGTCATCCACATCGGAGTGGCCAAGAGGAAGGGCGCGCCCGAGGTCGGCTACGTCGGGGGGCAGAGCGAGTTCAACGAGACCCGCTCGTGGACCGTCTCCACCACCACCTCCGGCACCCGCGGGACGGTGACGACCGCGGGCGTGGGCGGGTGGGGAGCGCTGGTGCCCAACAGCGGACCCACCAACCCCGACGCCGACGGCAACCGGTCCCAGGACGCCTCGCCCGCTGTCCTGTCCACGCTGGCCATGCCGCACGACACCACACTGGGCTCCTCGGACACCACCGCGGCGGCGACGGCTGA
The DNA here is from genome assembly GCF_042653925.1 of Nocardiopsis mangrovi. Taxonomy (NCBI): domain Bacteria; kingdom Bacillati; phylum Actinomycetota; class Actinomycetes; order Streptosporangiales; family Nocardiopsidaceae; genus Nocardiopsis; species Nocardiopsis mangrovi. The sequence continues at coordinate 258,211 of NZ_JBHSFQ010000007.1, read as the reverse complement.
CGCCACCAAGCGCACGATCACCCTGTTCGCTCCCGGCCCCTTCGCCCGCCTCGGCGCCGACAGCGGCCTCACTCTGACCCTCGAGATCGTGGGAGACGGCCTCGCCCCGAGGGCGGAGCTGTCGAGGCAGGTGCGCACCGAGGGGATCACCGCCACCGGCGACGGCGGGCGCGTCCAGACCCTCTACCCCGCCGCCTACCTCCAGTTCGGCCCCGGCACACCCGGGCCCGGTACCCCTGAGCTCCAGAGCGGGGGATCGGAGTCGTCTCCGCGCAGCGGTCGCAACCCTGCCACGGTCACGCCCGAGCCCGGTGCCGCCACCCCTGAAGCCGCGCTTACCCGGTGGAAGCACCCCGCGGCCGGCAACGATCCGGCGCCCGATGCGCACAACGAGGGCGATCTGGTGCTCCCGGTGGCCGTCGAGGACGGTGGCAGGGCGATCCTGGACCTCGCCCACACCGTGCTCGCCTCGGCCCGGGGCTGGCAGCCCGGCGCCGGCGCCGTCGCCGAGGGCCGCTACACCGGTGCCGGTATCGCCGCCGCCCGCGGCCACGCCGTCCGTGAACTGGGCCTCAACCCCCGCTCCGACGCGGTGGGGCAGGAACTCGCCGCTTCCGTGCTGCCCTCCCACTTCATCAGCGCCAACACCAGCGGCGGCATCGGCTTCGGCGACATCTCCCGCACGTCGTGGGCCATGGCGGTGCGCCCCGACTACACCTCGGCCAGGGTCCTGTACGTGGCGCCCACCGGAAGCATCACCGACACCGCGTCCCAGAACACGACGACCACCACCACCTCCGACCACAGCGGCGGCGTGAGCACGTCGGGAGGCGTCGCGCCGGTCGCCGACACCACCGCCGGCGGGTCCGGCGAGCCTCCCTCGGCAGCGAACTACGCCTCCGGCGACGCCAACCGGACCTCCCAGAGCGGCGGTTCGCACGGCGAGACCGTCGCTCCCAAGCGCCCCTACAGACTCCACGGGGTCCATGAGGGGCCGCTGTACCTGGTGGAGTTCGACTCCGACTGGGCGATCGCCGCCAAGCACACCCCCGGCGCCGCATCCAGGCTGGTCGGACGGGGAGGGACCTCTGACCCGCACCTGGGTTGGACACGGGCCAAGGTGACGGCATGGGTCTCCCAGGACGTCGCCATGCGGCTGGGCATCCTCGACGGCGGCCGCACCCAAGCGGCGGCCGGCCTCATCGACGATGTCGCCGTGAAGCAGCAGGCGCTGGCCGACGCCGAGTCGGACTACTTGAAGGCGCGCCGCGACCTGTGGTGGGCCGCCCACGAGGCCAAGGGGCAGCCCGCCGGCAGCGATGCATTCCGCGCCTACCAGCGGCTCGACACGACAGTGGAACGCCGCGGCGCGGACTACAACCAGGCGTTCACCGACTGGCTGACCGCACAGAACACCGCGGTCGCCGCGCTCGCCGATGAGGCCGCGCCCGCCGCAGGTATCCCCGGCGGGACGGACGACGCCCCTGGCGGCGACCGCGGTCGCTTCGGCCGCGGAGGCGAGGGCAGCGGGGCCGGTGGCGGCCGAGAGGGCGCCCGCGACCTGGACGGTCATGGCGGCGGACGCGGCTCTCGGAGTGGGGGGAGCGGTGCGACCGGCGATGGCTTCGGTGGTCGGGGAGGCCGCGGATCCCGGGGCACCGGATCGCAGGACTTCGACGTCGCTCCGCCGATGCGGACCGAAAGCGTCGACGTTCCCACCGTGAGTAGCGACGCTGCGCAGCGCCGCGCGCCGGTGGACGCGGACGCGAGGACCGTTCACCCCGTGGACGCCGACGACCGCGGGCCGGCCGGTATCGAAGCCGATGGTGGTCATCGCGTGCCGGAGCGGCAGGCGCCTGCTCAGCCGTCCTCCAGCCGGACCACGTCGCCGCCGGAGCCGGCCACAAGCGCCGAGGACCTCCCGGGATCGCCTCCGCAGGCGCAGCCGGCGGCACCCGGCCAGAGCCTCGGCGATCTTTTCGGGTCCGCGCTCAACCCCGCGGCCACACCGCAGGCTCCGCGCACCCAGGAGCGGGAAGCGGCCGAGGCCACCGGTGCCGACGCCCGTTCCGGCAACGAAACGGAGGCCGCGGCACGACCGATTGAGACCGAGGAGTTCTCCGACGGGTATGATCCCGCGGCCCCCGTTTTGGAATCGGCCCGGTCCGACGATCCCGGCGATCCATGGGACCGCAACCGCCCGGCCGCGCCTGATCTCAGCGCCCTGGCCGGTCGTGAGGCCAAGGAGCCGGAGACGTCCGGGGCCATCGCCGACCGCTACCGGAACCAGCTCGACGATCTCGGGATCTCCCCGGCCGAATATGCGCGGCCCTGGGTGTTCATGGCGGGCAGCGACGCCCCCGAGCAACCACCCATGGACCCCTACGGGGACCTCGACTGGGACCCCGCCGCCAACCTGAACTTCGACCACCTCCCCACTCTCGAAGAGCTCGAGCATCCTGGATTGTTCGGGGCCGATCCGGACCAGAACCGCCCCGACTCCGACGAGGATCTCCCCGACGCCGATCCGGCCCAGAACCACCCCGGCGACCCCGACGTGACCTTCGACGGCTTGGACGACCTCCCCGGTGGCTCCTACGAGGAGTACGGCGGCTCCGACCGCGGAGTCGCCCTCTTGGGGCCCGGCAGCCTCGGCAACTCTGACGTCACTTTCGGATACGATCCAGCCGACTTCGATGCGGGCCACGTTGACTTGGGCGCTTGGGGGGGACCTTCCGCAGAGGCCGGGGCGGATGTCCCCATGGGCGAAGACGTCCCCGTGAGCGAAGACGACACTATGACCGGAGGGGTCCACGACGGCGGACCGCCTCCTGATGCCGCGGACACCGCAGAGCCCACCCCTGACCAACCGGCCGGCGCATTGCACAGCAGCGCCCCCGCAGCCGGACCAGGGCCCGGCTCCGCCCCTGCCGAAAGCGACGCTCGTGCCGCTCTCCCGGCACAACACGACCCGCGGCCGCGCAGGCCCCGGCGCGTGCCCGCGCGCGTGCCCGTCGTGGAGCTCGCCCAGGTCCAGCGAGCCACTGGTCTCGTGCGGGCCCGCACGCTGGACTTCGACCAGTACCGGGTCCTCATGGCGCTCAGAGACGGGCTGTCGCCCAGGGGAATCATTCAGAGAATCGGCTTGACCAGATACTGGGTCGACGAGCACATAAACGGTCTGCCTGCCCATCTGGGATTGGACGGCATCGAGCAGGCCATTGAACTCGCCCGCGACCCCGGATTCCCGCCCTCGCCGCCGCCCCCGCCGGCCGGAGACCTTCCCGAGGACCGACGAAAGTACGCAGAGGACCACTTCAACGAGCTCAGCGACCACCAGCACAACGCCTTCATGGGCCTCGTCCGCGTCGGACGGATCGGTGGGCGAATCGCAGACCAGAACACACGGATCGCCGCTGAATCGGGCGTGCCACTCAAACGGGTCGGTAGCGATATCTCCGAGGCCCTTAACTTCCTGCGGTTGAGGGACCGCGCCCAGGCCATCACCTTCGCCCGGGAAACCGGTCTGGTGTCAGACTCCGCTCGTGCCGGGAGCGACGGTCGTGCCGCTCTCCCGGCACGCCACAACCCGCAGCCGCGCGCTCCCCGACACACGCCCGTGCCCGTCGGGGAGCTCACCCCGTACCAGCGGGCCAATGGTCACGTGCGGGTCCGCACGCTGGACTTCGACCAGTACCAGGTCCTCATCGGTCTCCGAGACGGACTGCAACCTGTCAGAATCGCCTTGCGAACCCGCTTGTCCGGCTACTGGGTCGACCAGCAGATCAAAGGCCTGCCCGGCCATCTGGGGTTGGACGATGTCCCCCAGGCCATTGAACTCGCCCGTGATCCCGGATTCCCGTCCCCGCCCCAGGCCCCGCCCGCCGGAGAGCTCCCCGACGAACAACGAGACTATGCGCGGGACCACTTCAAGGAGCTCAGCGTTCCCCAGAAGGCCGCCTTCTTGGCCCTGGGCCGCATCGGGCAGATCGGCGAGCCGACCGTCGATCAGAACAAGCGCATCGCCGAAGAAATCGGCAGGTCGCCCAAAGGGGCCAGTAACCATATCAGCGAGGCCCTTAACCGACTGCGGCTGAGGAACCGCGACCAGGCGATCACCTTCGCCCGGGCGACCGGGCTGGTGCCCGCCCCCGCCCCCGCTTTCGACGGCGCCGAGGCCCTTAGACGCGTGAGGGATCTGTCGGCCTACGAGCGCTTGCTCCTGAGTCTGTTGAGGGAGAGGTGGAATCCCTCCAAGATCGGTGAGTACCTCCACGGGATCGGTCACCCCAGCAAACCGGGAAAGGACGCGGTTAACGCTCATCTCAGAGAGATCGTTGGCAAGCTGGAGGATGTGCACAGTCGCGCCGAGGCGATAACCGTTGCCGACGCGGCCGGACTGACCGTGGCATCGGCTGAAGAAGAGTACCGGGCCACTCTCCGCGCCCCCGCCCTTGATATCGAATACGCCGATGCCCTCAGACGCGTGGGTCGACTGACGCCTCACCAGCGCTTGTTGCTGGCCGTCATGAGCATGATAAAGAGGGGGCTGATCGACGCGAAGAGCGGTGTTGGCTTCCCACCCGGAGTGAGTGCGTCAACAGTCCGCGCTCAAAGCGGCGTTATCTACAGCCGTTTGGGTGTGAACACCCGCGCCGATGCCGTCCGCGTCGCCGAAGCGGCCGGACTGACGCTGGAATCGGCCCGAGACGCCGACTTCTGGGCCACTGACCGCGCCTCCGCCCCCACTCTCGATCGCGCCGAGGCCCTCAGACGCGTGGGTCGCCTGACGCACCGCCAGCGCGAGGTGCTGGCCGTCATGAGCATGATGGAGAGGGGGCTGATCGACGCGGAGAGTGGCGTTGGCTTCTCACCCGGAGTGAGCGCGTCGACGGTCCACGGTAATAGCACCGGGATCTACCACCGTTTGCGTTTGCATGTGCACAGCCGCGCCGATGCCGCACGCGTCGCCGACGCGGCCGGACTGACGCTGGACTTGGTCCGGGATGCCGGCTTCTGGGCCACTTACCGCGCCCCCGACGGGGATGCCCCCCTCACCCTCGCCGATGCCCTCGGACGCGTGGGTCGCCTGACGCCTCACCAGCGCTTGTTGCTGGCCGTCATGAGCATGATGGAGAGGGGGCTGATCGACGCGGAGAGCGGCGTTGGCTTGCCACCCGGAGTGAGTGCGTCAACAGTCCGCGCTCAAAGCGGCGTTATCTACAGCCGTTTGGATGTGCGCAGCCGCGCCGATGCCGTCCGCGTCGCCGAAGCGGCCGGACTGACGCTGGAATCGGCCCGGGACGCCGACTTCTGGGCCACTCTCCGCGCCCCCGACGGGAATGCCGCCCTCGAGCAGGGGGACACGCTCAGTGGTCGCCGCGATGCCCCCCAGGAGGGGGAGTCCGGGCCCCTTCCCACTGTCGGTGAGGACCTGTATGGCGACTCCGGTGATGAGGGTGGTACGGGCCATCGTGCCGGCGGGCCCGCCCACCCACTGACGCTGCCCGGTGATTCCCGGGGGGAGGACGGCGACTCCTCCGATTCCGACTTCGACAGTGAGGACGGGTCTCTTTCCGACGCCGACGACATGGACGTCGACTCTTCCGATTCCGATGGTGACGACGACGGGGATCTTTACGATTACTCCGGCGATGATGAGGGTGGACCCGGCCCCCGGCGGGGTCCGGATGATGACGGTCCTCCGGGTTCGGCGGCGGGGGGCGGGCCGGGTGGGGGTTCCTCAGCCGCCGGCCGGCGCACCGGTCCTGCGGGCGATGGCAGTGGCCGCGGCGGCGCCGACAGCGGTCGCCACGGCGGCAACACCGGCGGCTCGGGAAACCGGAACCGGCACGGGTTCCCTCCCGTCGGCCGGGGCGGAACCGAAGCCGACGCGGCCTCTTCCGGGCCGGATCGGCAGGCGCTCGTGCAGCCGTCCCTCGCCCCTCCGCCGGTACCGGAGTCCACCGGCACCATCGCCGATGACCTCCCATTGCCCTCAGCGGGGCCGCAGCCGCACCCCGGCCTGAGCTTCGCCGAGCTGTTCAGTGACGCGCTCAACCCCGCGACCGCATCCCAGGCACCGCGCGCACGGGAAGAGGACCGGGCCGAGGCCAAGGGCGCCGAGTCCCGCCCAGACGGCGAGATCACGGCCACACCACCGGCCGAGACCGACGACATCCCCGACGGCCTGTACGACGATTTGCCGGCTGAGGAAAGGCGGGGGTCGACCGGTCCCAGCGTCCCCTACCCCCCGGCGGTGCCCGATTTCGGTTCCCTGGCCGATCCCAAGGCGGGCAAGGAGCAGCCCCGGTCGGTCGAGGACTTCGTCGCCGACCTCACCTACCGCTACCGCCTCGACGACATAGGGCACCATTCCGCCGAAGACGCGCAGACCCAGGTCTTCATGGCGGGCGAGCACCGGCGCCACCGGCGCCGCCATGGCCACGGCGCGGAGGCCGGCCCCTCCGAGCAGTACGCGGACACATACGACGATGCCGCCGCAACCCCGTATACGCAGTACCCCGCCGGAACGCAGGTCTCCCAGTACTCCACGGCACCGCAGTACTCCCAGGACTCCACGACAGCCCAGTACTCCCAGGACTCCACGACAGCCCAGTACTCCCAGGACTCCGCCGGGACCCATGGCGCCTCCGCGCTGACGTACTACCAGCAGCCCGCGGCTTCGACCGAGGAGACCGCGCAGGCGTCCTACCCCGCGTATTCCGACGCGACCGACCAGGGCACCGCGGACACGACGCCGGGGCAGTGGCAGCACGACGCGGGGAGCCACACCCGGGCGGAACCCGTCAGATGGCACGAGTCGTACAACGGGATCGGCGACCTGATCGCCTCAGGGCAGACCGGTATCGCCCAACGACAGGCCTTCGGGGAGGGGGGAGGCGAGGGCGAGCTCACCGAACTCGTGCGGTTCGGCGACGGCACGCTGGCGGTCCGCAAGGTCACCGAGAACACCGAGATCACGGGGGATCCCGCAGCGGACCCCGAGGACATCGCCGGTGAGCTGGCGTCGGCCCGTCAGCGCGCCGACGCCGAGCAGCTCGCCTCGCTGGTCGGACGCGCCATCGGCGCCGACGTGCCCGGCGTTTACCGGGTCGGCCCCTCGGAGTTGTACATGCACTACATGAGCGGCGGTTCGGGGGCCACGCTGGGTGACCAGCTCGGTCCCGTGCTGACCGGGACGGTGTCCGGGATCAGGCTGGGGCTGCTGGACATCCTCATCGGCAACAGCGACCGCAACCCCGGGAACGTGCTGTACACCGATCAGGGGACGGTCGTCGGCATCGACCACGGCGGCGGCTGGACGCTCGTGGACGACGAGCCCTACGACCCCAACGATCCACCGGACCTGAGCGGGACCCTGCACACGACGGCGATGGAGACCTTCTACGACTTCGAGAACAACCAGTGGATCGCCAACCCGCTGACAGGGAGCGACGTGCGACGGCTGGAGCGCGCGATCACCGCGTTGCGCTCCCAGTTCGTCCGGCTCGGCCGGCAGGACTGGTACGACGGCATGCTGATGCGGTTCTACATGCTGCGAGGCTACGCCTCTGGCACCGCCGACCTGCTGGGCGGCGGACGATGACGCCCCGGGTGCTGTACGCGCAGGACCGCCGCACCAAGGATGTGCGGCCCTTCCTGACGCTGCATCATGACGGGACGCTGACCAGCGACCTCCCCGACATGGCCAAGGCGATTCCGCGCTACCGCGAGATACGCGGCTGGTCGAACGAGCGCATATTCGCGTACTTCGCGACGAAGTCCAACGCCTACGTCCGCTACTTCGAGGAAGGACGGTAGCGGGGTCCGGCCACGCGACGCGACCAGTGGACGGCGCATCGGCCGCGGCACCGCCCTTGACAGGGCTCCGGTCGGGTCGCCCGGTCCCGGGTATCGCCCGGCCTTCCTCCGCGGGAGGCGGCTCCCGCGCCCCTCCAGCGGAACCGGAGGGCGCGGGAGCCGGGATGGGCGGTCGGCGTGGTCGGACCCTTGCCTTGTTCTCGGTCCGTGGCACCGATGGAGCACTGCGGCTGTCGTTCGACGGCCCTTCGCCGGGGGCCGCCGATGCGGGCGGCCGGTCAGGGGTGACGGTCGGGTTCCGGATCCGCCGTCAGGGCCCGCCCGATGCGTCTCAGGACGTCGATCTGGGCGGGGTTGTACAGGTCGATGATCGCCGTGGTGAGTTCCCGCAGAATCGCCTGCTTGCTGTGGCCCGGCGTCGCGGCGTCGGGGGCCTGTAGCCCGGGGTGGGCGGCCATCATGTCGCGGAATCGAGGGAGCATCCGTTCGGCGACGTCCTGCCGGGTCTGTTCGTCGGCGTCGGCCGGCAGGGCGTCCCACGCCGCTTCGGCGGGGTCAGCTTCGTAGGAGCGCAGCAACTCGGTGGAGGTCTCCAGAGCGTTGGGTCCGAGCACGCGGCTCCAGACCACCAGCATCGAGTGGTCGGTCTCGGTCAGGCCCGCGTTGGCGGCGGCCTGGGCCACCCCGGGCGGCAGGTCGATCGGTGCGGGCTCCTGCAGCACCTGTGCGAGCTCCGTGCGCATCTGCTCCAGGCGTTTGATGTCGTCGGTGACTTCGGCGTTCAGGCCCTGCAACGCCTGTTCGGGGTAGGCGTCGGTCTCGTCGATCCCCGCGATCTGCGTGAGGGTGAACCCCAGGTTCGACAGCCGCTTGATCCGGATCACGCGCACGAGGTGTTCCACCCCGTACCTCTTGTAGCCGTTGGCCTGACGCTCGGGCTCGTCGAGCAGGCCCACCTCGTGGTAGTGCCGTATCGCCCGCAGGGTCGTTCCTGCCAGCTCGGCAAGCTGGCGGGTGCTCCAGCTCATGACCGACTCCTTATCGAAAGAACCTGGGCCGAACGGCACGAGCGTGCCGCTGAGGACCTCATGGGGGACCAGGTCGTTGCGGCATCACCCAAGGTTCGCACGCAATAGCGGTGGGGGACGGTTCCGGGGCACACCTCGGACACGCGATCGCGAAGTCGCCCGAGCGATGCTCCGTCGCGCACGGAGCATGCAGGGGCGAACGCTGGGATGACGTCATATGGGCGCGATGAGACCGGCCAGGACAGGGGGTGTGTGGTTGGTGACGACGAGAGCCCTCCCACAAATGCGGACCTGAAATGCAGGATTGAGGCGTGTGGGCGTTCAGGGCGCGTCGCCGACCAACACAGTGTATTACACACCCGCGAGAACTCCGGAGTCGTCGGCCGCGATCGGGGTGTCCGGCGTCCTGTGGAGCCGAAGAGGCTCCTCTCGTTCCAGGGCGGGTCGTGTCGGCCCGCTGCCGCGACATGCCCATGGCGTGTACGGCCGACCGCGGCCCGGTTTCGACCGGCCGCGGCTTTCTACGCTCGCGTGCCGGTGTCGTGGAGGGTTCCGCGGGATGTGCGCGTGGGGGGGTCGGGGGCGCTCGTCGAGCGTGGGCATTGCCCAGCGGGGGCACAGGCGCATACGGGGCATCGCTCCCCACTACGGTGCGCGCGGTCGGTATCGGGTCCGTCGTTCGCGCGGCCCCGGCACGGGGTCGGAGTGCCTTCGTGCCGGGCCGTGGCGTGGGACGACCGTCAGCCGAAGTCGTCGGGGACGATGCGGAGTTTTTGTGCGATGCGGGCGAGGGCCTTCTGGTCGGTCGTATTGAGCGAGTCGAGGACGATGCGGCGTACGGAGCGCAGGTGTGTGGGCGCTGCCAGGTGCACGATGTCGAAGCCGGCGTCGGTGAGTTCGGCGAGGGTGTAACGGCCGTCGGCCGGGTCGGGTGTCCGGACGACCCAGCCGCGGTTTTCACAGCGTTTGACGACGTTGGACAGGCGGGAGAGCGACCCGCTCGCGAGGAAGGCGAGCTCTCCCATCCGCAGCTTGCGCCGCGGGGCCTCGGAGAGGTGGCTGAGCACGAGGTACTCGAACAGGGTGAGGCCGTGTTCCTGCCGCAGCGGCGACTCCAGCTTGCCGGGCAGCAGCAGGACAAGGGAGATCAGCCCCGTCCACGCCGCCTTCTCCTGCTCGTCGAGCCATCGCAGCTCCTCATCGTCATCGTGTTCATGGGTTCCGCTCATGGGCTCTCCCGTGCTGCTCATGGATCTTCCCGACCTCCGGCGAAGTTCGTCATGACTTTGCGCTTGAAGTGATAGCTTGCTAGTATCACTTTACGCGTGAACTCATCTCAGAGGAAACGCATCCTCATTGACAGGAAGTGGAAGCATCATGAGCACCGTCACCTTCGGCGTCGTTCCGGGCTACGGCGAGAAGCTGCACGCGGCACTCGGCTACAGCGGGGCCGTCCGCGTCGGCGACCGGGTCGAGATCTCCGGCCAGGCCGGGGTGGATGACGACCTGGTCATCCCGGACTCGCTGGAAGACGAGATCATCCAGGCCTTCGACAACGTGGAGCGCACGCTCGCCACGGTCGGCGCGACATGGAAGGACGTCATCCACGTCAACTCCTACCACAAGGTCGCGCCGGGAGACGATGTCATCGGCGACGACCACAACGCGGTCATGGCCGAGCAGTTCCGGCGCCGCCTCGGCGGCCGCGCGCCGATCTGGACCGAGACCGGCGTCACCGTCCTGGGTCTCGCCGCCATGCGTGTGGAGATCCGCGTCACCGCCATCGTCGGCTCCGGGAACTGACCCATCACCTCCAGCGGCCGGACCGTGGTCACCAAGGACGGAACCGCGCCTCGTCCCGCACGGCGGTCACCCCGCAACCGGGACGGCGGCCTGCCGCGCGCCCGTCCTGATCGCTCGACCGGGCGCCGGAATCGCTGCTGATCCTCACCTCGGCGCGTGGGCGCGTTCTCGCTCCGATGTCCGCGGAAAACGGGTCCTGACCGGTGCTTCGTCGGGGCGTGGCGAGCCGACACCGGGACGAACCGCCGTGTCGCGTGGGGCCTCGCGGGTGGTGCGCGTGGGTCGTTGCGGCGCCCGTCGATCGTGGGCATCGCCCAGCGGGGGCATAGGGGCACGGGGGTATATCGGGCATCGCTTCCTGCGGTGTGCCCCGGTTGGTGTCGGGTCCGCCGCTCGCGCGGTCCCGGCACGGGGTCGGAGTGCCTTCGTGCCGGGCCGTGTTCACCGAGGCGGCCGGGCGGGCGTCAGGCGGGGGACCGCGCGTTCGCTACGGCGATGAGCACCGCCTCGCGCAGTCCGGGGAAGTTCACGTCGAAGCGGGCGTTGAGCGCTTTGACCGCTCTCTTGTGGCTTCGGCGCTCGCGCCAGGTGAACACGCTTTCCACGTCGCCTTCGAGGGCGATCGCCGCCAGGGCCGCCGCCTCGATGGGCGCCGATGCCGGGTCATGGCCGCCGGTCACCGTGTGGCGCACCTGCTCGCGCAATCGACGGACCTGGTCAGGGTGTGCGGGGGTGACCTCGCTCGTGGGGATCACCCCCAGCACGCGGCGGCGTTCCACCGTGATCGCGCCCGCTTCGACCAGCCGGTCGCGCACGGTGTCCTCGGCTTCTCCGAACTCGCGCAGGAGGATGCCGGTCCAGTCGCGCGGCTTGTGCGGGGGCACATCGGCCAGCACCCGGGCCAGGAACGGGTCCCGGGGCTCCGGCCCGCCTGCGCGCGCGGCTCTGCCGTTCCCGGCGGCACCGAGCAGCCCGCGGATGGTCAGCTCGGCCAGGGCCGCGGCGCGCAGGAGATGGCTGCGGTACGGGCCGCTGACCGCGTCGAAGCGGCGCTTGTCGAGGTCGTAACTGATCAGGTAGAGCCGCTCGGGCAGGGTCAGATCCATGGGATTCCTTCAGGGGAGGTCTGTCGGGGTGGGAGGTGGCGGACGTCGCGACGACCACGGTCGGTAGGGGCGTGCCGACCATCCCGAAGGGCGGTCGAACCCGGTCTGTGACGGACGGCGGTCGGCGCCGCCGGCTCTCGACGATGCCCTGGACCGCTATCAGCGGCGTGCGGATCGCCTCCATTCTGGGGTGATCGGCGAGTGGGCCGGGGATCGCCCTGCTGCCGGGGTGGACGGGTAGTGGCGTACCGCCGATCGCAGGTCGTGCCGGCGGGCTCGGCGATCTCACGGGAACTCCACGCCGCTCGTGACACCCCGCTCCGGGTCTCGGACGCCGGCGGCACGTCCGTGCCGCCGGCCCACAGTCGACACCGTGCCGTAGGCGGCATGGTCAAGCCCGGCCCCAGGGCGTCGCCGCACGCGGTGTCGTGCCGCAGCAGGACGACGCCACCACCATCGTGCCGCCGGGGCGCCCGTGAACATCAGGGGCGGCTCGGCGGGAACGGAGACACGGGGCGCTTCCCGCACCGGTGGTGTCCGCGGGCGTGCAAGGCACGGCCCTTTTCCGTGCGTGGTTGACCATGCCGCAAGCGGCATGGTGTGCAATGACGTTCATCCGGCGGCGACGTCGGGACCCGCAAGGTCACCCCCGGCGGGCTGCTCGCTGCCGGCGGGTCGCACTGGCGGCAGAACCTCGACCTGAACGTGGCGTCGGCCGTCCGGCTCGACCGGCACGTGGTGCCGCTGACGGTCGCGCAGGGCCACGGCTCGGTCGTCCACATCTCGTCCGGCGCTGCGCTCCACCCGGCACGGGGCGACGGGATCCCGTACGCCGCGGCCAAGGCGGCACTGAACGTCTACAGCAAGGGGCTCGCGAACGAGGTCGGCCCGTCGGGAGTGCGGGTCGTGGCCGTCCCGCCGGGGCTCGTGGAGAGCGAGTCGTCGCTGACCGCCATGCAGGAGGTCGCCGACCACCGCGGGATCACCGTCGACGAGCTGCGGGCGTACCTGTACGAGCACTGGGTCGGCCCGCTCGGGCGGCCCGGCCGTGGTGAGGAGGCCCCCGAGCTCATCGCGTTCCTCGCGTCGTCGCGGTCCTCGTACCTGACGGGCACGCAGATCGCCGTCGACGGGCGGGATCCACCCGGCGCTCTGACACCGGGCCGTTCGAAGAAGAAGAAGGAGAGAACATGACGACGACATCGCTTGAGGACCTGTCACGGCGCCTCGACCGGGAGCTGGGTACCGACCGCGTCGCGCGTCCGGGGGACCCCCGGTTCGCCGGCACGACGGCGATCTGGAACGCGGCGGTCACCGCGCGGCCGGCCCTCGTGGTCAGGCCGCGGACCAGCGAAGAGGTCGCCGTGGCGGTCACCGCCGCCGCGGAGACGGGTACCGGGCTCTCCGTCCGTGGCGGGGGCCACGACTGGGCCGGGCGCGCGCTGCGGGACGGCGGTCTGGTGATCGACCTGGATGGGATGCGCGACGTGCGGATCGAGCACGACACCGCACGGGTCGGCGGTGGCGGCCGCGCCGCCGATCTGGTGGCCGCCGCGTCCGCGCGCGGGCTGAACGCGGCGACCGGGACCTCTGGGCAGGTCGGGCTGGCCGGGCTCACCCTCGGTGGCGGCTACGGCCCGCTCCTGGGCAGCGCGGGCCTCGCGACCGACAACCTGCTCGGCGCCGAGGTCGTGCTCGCCGACGGCCGGATCGTGTCGACAGAGGACGATCCCGAACTGCTGTGGGCGCTGCGCGGGGGCGGCGGGAACTTCGGCGTCGTGACGGGTCTGCGGGTGCGGCTGCATCCCGACCGCGGCCTCGTCGGCGGGATGGTCGTGTTCGCATGGGCCGAGGCGGCGACGGTGCTGGAGCGGTACGCGGAGCTGCTGGCCGATCCCGCCGACGGGCTGACCCTCCTGGTCGAGCTGAGCGTCGTGCCCGATGTCGGGCCGTGCCTGCTCGTCGTCCCGGTGTGGTCGGGCGAACCGGGGGGCGCCGACGAGGCCCTCTCCCGCGTCACGCGGCTCGGTACCCCGCTCGTGAGCACGGTCGGTCCGACGTCGCAGCGCGACCTGCTCGCAATGTTCGACAGTGGCGTTCCGGCCGGGCTGCACTGGACCATCCGGCCCCGCGCCGTGGCCGCGCTGACCCCCGGGATCATCGAGGTCGTGACCCGCGCCGCGGAGGCGCGTCCCGGCCCCGGAGCGGGCATCGGCCTGCGGCAGTTCCACGGCGCGGCCACGCGCGTCGCGGCCGGTGCCACCGCCTTCGGACTGCGGACTCCGCACGTGGCCGTCGAGATCAGTGCGGGACGTCAGGCCGACGACGACCACGCCGCCCACCGGGCCTGGACCGACGAGGTCGGCGCGGCTCTCGCCCCGCACGCCCTGCCCGGCGGCTACCCCAACTTCCTCGCGCCGGATCAGCACGACCAGATCGCACACGCCTACGGCGACAACGCCGGTCGTCTGCTCGCCGTCAAGGAGCGCTACGACCCGCTCGGCGTCTTCACCGCCACTCCACTGCCCCGGCGACCCACGGGCACACCTACCGAGGAGGTCGTCCGGTGAGCGTCGTCTAGTTGCGCGACGGACGGGAGCTCGCGTACGAGCTCGCAGGGGCGGACGGCCCGGTGGCGGGTGTGCTCATCACCGCGTCGTTCGCCCCGTTCGACGCTCGGGTCTCGACTTCGTCGACGGGATGGGTGCGCAGAACCAGGGCCGGTTCGGCACCGTCGAACGGGGCGAGCAGGTGATGCGTGACGTCGTGGACCAGATGGCGGCGGCGGTCGGGGGTCGGCGGCCTTATTTCGGCGGCGTCGATCCGATACACCGATCGCCTGTGCCGGGGCTGGCGACGACCCACAGGCACGCTTCGTTCAGATGACTTCGCATGGCCGCCGGCGGCGACCGCCGAGCCGGCGTGTTCCACGACCTCGCCCACTGCCGACGGCGGCGGTCCAAGGAGAGAACCTGTCCGACCGACCGGGAGGGGCTATATGTGTACCGATTGGTATGGAACGATGCTAGAGTCGATCTGTACCGATCGATACGCATGTCGGTCGGCGGACGCTCGAAGGGGTTGGGCATGGGCAGGCTGGAGGGCAAGACCGCCGTTGTGACCGGTGGCAGCACCGGGATCGGGCTGGCCACCGCGGAGCGGTTCGCGGCCGAGGGGGCGCACGTGTTCCTGACCGGCCGGAGGGAAGCCGAACTCGGCGCGGCGGTGGCGGCCATCGGGCCTGAGGCCACCGCCGTCGTGGGTGACATCGCGGAGGCGGCCGATCTGGATCGGCTGTACGAGGCGGTCCGCGCTCGCGGCCGCGGGCTCGACGTCCTGTTCGCCAACGCGGGCGGTGCCGCGTTCGCGCCGCTCGAGAAGGCGACGGACGAGCACTACGAGCAGAACTTCGGGGTCAACGTCCGGGGCACGTGGCTCTCGGTCCAGAAGGCGCTGCCCCTGTTCAATGAGGGCGCGTCGGTCGTGTTCAATGCTTCCATCCGCGCCGACGACGGGTGGGCGGACTTCGGCCTGTACTCCGCTTCGAAAGCCGCGGTCCGGTCGCTCGCCCGAACCTGGGCGAACGAGTTGAAGGACCGCGGGATCCGTGTGAACGCGGTTTCGCCCGGCGCGATCTCAACGCCGGCGCTCGATCGAGTCGGCGGTAAAGACGAGGTGGACGCGTTCAAGGCGGAACTCGTCAAGCGCGTGCCGATCGGTCGGCTCGGGCGTCCGGACGAAGTGGCCGCCGCGGTGGCCTTCCTCGCCTCGGACGAGAGCAGCTTCATCTACGGCGTGAACCTCGATATCGACGGTGGCGAGCACCAGTTCTGAGTCAGGCGGGCGGCCAGTTCCGCAGGGCGGCGTCGGCGACCATGCGCAGCTCGTCGTGGCCGGCGCCGCCCGCGGCCTGGACGGCGATTCCGTTTCCCACGGCCATCAGGAACCGGGCGAGTACGCCCGGGTCGGACGTCGGCGGCAGGTCGCCCTCGTCCCTGGCGCGCTCGAACCGCTTCACGAGGTGGGAGTGGGCGTCCTCGCGCCAGTCGGTCAGCAGGTCGCGGACGGCCCGATCCCCCGGGCCCGAGGCCAGGCAGCCGTGGACCCCGAGGCAGCCGGGCGGGTGGCCGGGGCCGGTGGTGGTGTCGACGGCGCCGTGCAGGAACGCCGTGGCCACCGCCTTCGCGGTCGGTTCCTCATACGCCCGCGGGCCGTAGGCGGCCGGTCCGGCGGAGTAGCGCTCCAGCACCTTGCGGAACAGATCCTCCTTGCTGCCGAAGGCGGCGTACATGCTCGGCCGGTTGATGCCCATGGCGGCGGTCAGGTCGGTGAGGCTGGCGCCCTCGTAACCCTGCTCCCAGAACACGAGTAGCGCGCGCTCGAGCGCTTCGTCCACGTCGAACTCTCGCGGGCGGCCGATCGCCGCCTTCCGGGTGCCTGTCACGGGGGCAAGCATAGCCAGCTCACCTCCAGTCCCCCCCACTGTGCTGATTTAGTTCTGTACCTATAAGTATTCAAATAATCTGGGGTCAGACGAATGAAACGATTCAAAGACAAGACGGCCGTGGTGACCGGCGGCAGTAGGGGCATCGGCCTGTCGACCGCAGAACGGCTGGCCGCCGAGGGTGCGCACGTGTTCATCATGGGGCGGGGGGAAACCGAACTGGACAAGGCCGTAGCCGTCATCGGCAACGCCACCGCGGTGCCCGGCGACGTCAGCGTCGCAGCGGACCTGGATCGCCTGTATGAGCGCGTGCGCGAGCGCGGGCAGGGCCTGGATGTGCTGTTCGCCAACGCGGGCATCAATCCCCTCGCCACGTTGGAGGAACTCACCGAGACGACTCACGACGCCATCTTCGACGTCAACGTCAAAGGCACCTTCCTCACGGTGCAGAAAGCACTTCCGCTGCTCAACGACGGCGCCTCGGTGATCCTCACCGGCTCCACGGCCGCCGAAAGCGGCGCCGCGGGCATGAGCGCTTACGGGGCATCGAAAGCCGCCGTTCGAGCCTATGCACGCGCCTGGGCCGGCGAACTCGGCGGCCGGGGCATCCGGGTCAACACGATCTCGCCGGGCCCGGTGAACACCCCGTTGTGGGACAAGGCATTCGGTGAGCGCGCAGAGGAAATGATGGCGACGGTCGCGTCCGGCCTGCCGGCCAACCGGGTCGCGGCCCCCGAAGAGATCGCCGCAGCCGTCACCTTCCTCGCCTCGTCGCAGAGCAGCTTCGTCTACGGCGCCAATCTCTACGTCGATGGCGGGATGAACCAGATCTGACGGCGGATCATGGAGGTTCTGTCCAGAACCACCTGAAACAAACGGATTGGGGGCGCTTCCTCGCGTGAGGCAGAGGGGGGCGCTGGTCTGTGGAGCACATGGGCGAGTGTTGGAGGCACGGGCGAGTGACGGCCGTCGCCCGCACCTCGTCGGGCGCCCATCCGCAGTGGCTCGTACCGAGTGCGGTCGTCTCGGCCGCGAACCTCGGCCGAAACCCCGGCACCCGCCCCTGGGACCGAGGTCCCACGGCCCCGCCGGCGTCTCAGGTTCCGGACAGCCGGGCGACCACCGGTCGCAACTCCTCGATCGCCGTGGCGAAGACCACCACGTAGGAGATGCCCGGCTGCTCGCGCGTGGCCACCAGCTTGCCGACGATCTCCGACACGGACCCGATCAGCAGCAGCGGGCTGCCGCGCCTTCACGGCCGGGGCCCGGGGCCCGACCCATCTGTGGGAGTGAGTGCGCTCGGCTGCGTTTACAGATCGCCCGGGCACGGACGGCGTCTGCGCTCGGGGCCGTCAGGCGGTCGTCGCCGGACGCGGTGAGGCGGGCGGCTCGGGGCAGGAAGAGGGCGAAGAGCAGGCCGATCGCCATCGCGCCGACCGCGATGAGGAAGGAGACGCGGAAGCCCTGCATGGACGGGACCGCGACCCCGTTCACATGGTGCGTGGTGTCGGCGAGGACCATGCCGATGACGGCGCTGGAGACCGAGGCGCCGATCGAGCGCATCAGCGTGTTGAGGCCGCTGGCCGCGCCCGTCTCCGAGGCGGGGACCGCGCCGACGATCAGGGCGGGGAGGGAGGAGTAGGCGAGGCCGATGCCCGTACCCAGGATCACCGTGATGACGAGGCTCTGCCAGGGGGCGCTCATCAGGCCGACGCCGGCGCCGTAGCCGATCGCGATGATCACCATTCCGAGGATCAAGGTGGCCTTGGGGCCGTACTTCGCGGACAGCCGGGCGTAGACGGGGGCGGTGAACATCATGGTGAGGCCGAGCGGCGCCAGGAGCAGGCCCGCGACCACCATCGACTGGCCGAGTCCGTGGCCGGTGGCCTTCGGCAGCTGGAGCAGCTGGGGAAGGACCAGTGAGACGACCAGAAAGGAGACGCCGACCATGATGGAGGCGAGGTTGGAGAAGAGCACCGCGGGGCGGGCCGTGGTGCGCAGGTCCACCAGCGGTGCCTTCAGACGCAGCTCCAGCACGCCCCACAGGACGAGCACGACCGCCGCCGCGGCGAACAGCCCGAGGGTGGTGCCGGAGGTCCAGCCCCAGTCGCCGCCCTTGCTGATCGGCAGCAGGAAGAGGACGAGGCCGGCGGCGAGCCCGATCGCGCCGAGCACGTCGAAGGTGCCCTGCGCGCGGATGGGGGACTCGGGGACGACGAGGAGGGTGAGAGCGGTACAGAGGACGCCGAGGCCGGCCGCGCCGTAGAAAAGGGCGTGCCAGTCGGCGTGCTGGGCGACCAAGGCCGCTGCGGGCGGGGCGAGGCTGCCGCCGACGCCCATGGATGAGCCCATCAGGGCCATCGCCGAGCCGAGCTTCTCGCGGGGGAGCGTGTCGTGCATCAGGCCGATACCGAGGGGTATCGCGCTCATCGCGCAGCACTGGAGGGCCCGGCCCGCGATCATCGGGAGCAGGTCGCTGGTGAGGGCGCTGACGAGCGCGCCGGCGACCATCACCGCAAGGCTGAGGATCAGCATGCGGCGCTTACCGTGGAGGTCGCCGAGGCGGCCCATGATCGGCGTGGCGACGGCGGTCGTGCGCGGTCCGCCGAGGTGGTGCGTGCCGCGCGCCCGCGGGCGGTGAGCTCTACTTCTCCGGGCTGAACGTCGCCCATGGGCCGAGGGCGAACCCACCACCCTCCCGCCGGACCTCCAGGGCACCCGCACCGCCGAAGTGCGCGGGGACGAGCAGTTCCCGTTCATCGGCGGCCCGCCCGAGGACCCGGCGGCGGCTGGCCACCGCCTGTTCCGGGGCCAGGCAGGCATTGCTGTTGCAGCAGGGGTCGAGGATCTGCACCGGGCTGTGCAGCAGATCTCCGGCGAAGACCGCCCGGTCGCTGCCGGAGGCGAGTCGCAGCACGGAGGAACCGGGGGTGTGTCCGGGCGCGGATTCCAGGGTGAGGTGTTCGTCGATGCGGTGGAGGCCGTCCCACAGCACGGCCTTTCCGGCCTGGTGGATGGGTGCGATGCTGTCTTCGTAGATCAGGCGGTCGACCTCGTGAAGGCCGTTCCCGTAGGCGTTGTCCGGACCGTAGTGGAAGTCGTCGGCGGCCGGGATGAGGTAGTGGGCGTTGGGGAACGTCGGTACCCACTCGCCGTCCGCGTCGACCGTGTTCCAGCCGACGTGGTCGACGTGGAGGTGGGTGTTGACCACGACGTCGACATCGGTCGGTCGAACACCGGCACGCGCCAGGAGGCCGAGAAAATCGCCCTGGCATTGGTGGAAATACGGTGCCATGCCCGGTCGTTCACGCCCGTTGCCCGCCCCTGTGTCGACCAGGACGGTCCGCCCACCGCTGCGCAGCACCCACGTCTGCAGCGCGATCACCACCCGGTCGGTGTCCGGCTCCCAGTGGTCCGGTGCCAGCCGGTCCTCGTTGCCCTTCCATAAACCGGCAGCGGCTGTCGGGAACATGCCGGAGGCGGGCAGGAACGGGCTGTGCCACTCCACGACCCGGATGACCTCGACATCCCCCAGCGACATGCTCTGCACGCTCGCGTTCCCATTCGTCATGTGCTCGACCTTACGAAGGCCGTATGATCCTCTCAATGCGCATCCGGCTCAATGAAATACGCATTCCTCTCACTCCTAATGCGGGAGATATCCTGGGCGGATGGATGTGGTGAGCGATGCGATCTCCGCCGTGCACCTCGGGCACCCCTGGTCCCACCGGGTGCGGACAGGGGGGAGCTGGTGTGTGCGGCTGGACCCCTACGACGGCGCGGGCTTCTACGTCGTCCTGAAGGGCGGCTGCTGGCTGCTGACCGACGGCGGCGCCGCGGTGCCTCTCGGCGTGGGTGACGCGGTGCTGCTGCCTCACGGCACAGGCCACGTGATCGCCGATTCCCCCGTCGATGCGGCGGTCGCCAAGGAGAAGGCGGTACCGTTCGAGCAATGGCTTGCGGAGACGGGGCCGCGAGCCCGGCCTGATCGCGACGGGACGGAGATGCTCTGCGGCAAGTACTGGCTCGACTGCAGCCGCATGCACCCGCTCATGGCAGAGCTACCTGAGGTCGTCCACCTCCCCAGCCGAGTCGGCAGCCACCTCGAACTCCGTGCCGCGATCGACCTGCTCGCCGGTGAGCTGGACGAGAGGCGGCCCGGCTCCTGCGTCGCGCTCCCGAACCTGCTCGATCTCCTCCTCGTCTACATGATCCGCTCCTGGATGACCGAGACCACCTGTGGAGCCTGGCCCGGCGCACTGGGCGACCCGGTGACGGCCGCCGCCCTGCGGGCGATGCACTCCGATCCGGCCGCGCCGTGGAGCAACGACGGCTTGGCGGCAGAGGCGGGGGTCTCCCGTCCCACCCTGGCGCGCCGGTTCACCGCCCTGGTCGGCCGCCCTCCGATGACGTACCTCACGTGGTGGCGAGTGATCCTTGCCGCCACCCTGCTCCGCGACACCTCGCACACCCTGGCCGCCATCGCCGACCGAGTCGGCTACGGCAGCCCGTACGCGCTCTCACACGCCTTCGAGAGGGAGTTCGGCACCACGCCGGGCCGGTATCGAGCGCGGGCCGCGGAGAGATCCACTCCCCCCGCAGGCCCTCGACCGAGTTCCCGGCAGACCGACATCAGGGTGTAGTCGCGACCTGAACCGTCCCTCTCTGTCAAAGGCGAGCCGATCGACCTGTAGTACTCCGGAAAGGCCCACGTCCACGGCGGCAACCTGCAATGGCTGATGGATCCGAAAGGATTCCCGCTGTTCATCGGCGATCGATCCCGGATCGGTGCACGAACCTGCGCTTGCGTCCGCGCCTCGCCATCAACACGCCCCCAATGATCAGGTGTGTTGCGACAAGCACTAGAACCCGAGCGACGCTACGGGGTCAGTATTCAGGCTCTGGCAGGTCGGGGTTGCTCAAGATCCACGCCGTGACCTGCCGGACTCCGGGCGGCTGCGGCCGGGGCGCGGGAGGGGCGGCCTGGGAGCGCCATGGGCGGATGTGGTCGTGTGCGCTCGCATAACTTCCCCGGTAGCCCTGCTCTTGGAGTTCGGCCCCACAACAGCGCGGCGTTGCCGCACCCCTGAGTGAAGCGTTTCCGCAGGTAGGCGCCATAGTGTCGTAGATTGCTGGGGCGCTTGCCTGTGCCGTTCCGCGCCAGCGGTTCCTCAGCGGTGGCGGCGCGGGCGAAGCGGCGCACGGTGTTGCGCGCCAGCCCAGTGCCATGCCGACGCCCGCGAGTAGTTCGGACAGGCCCGTGCTGCGGCGGGCGTTGGGGCTGGGCAGCCCGTCCACCTGCTCGGCGAAGATCTTCCGTTCGCAGGCGGGCTCGTCGCAGAACAACCGGCGGACTCCCAGGTGGATCAGTACTTCCTGGCCCGAGATGGGGGTGTCGTCAAGGCGGCGGCCATAGCGGCTGTGCACCCGGCGGGACGGAGCCTGGCAGAGCGGGCAGGCGGCCGAGCCGGAAGAGCACGCACCGGCCTCTTCTTCCGGCGCGTTGAGGTCAGCCCACGCCCAGCAGCGGGAGGAGGTAGATGATCGAGAAGGCCTCATAGATCGCGCCGATGATCAGAAGTGCCAGCGCGGGCAGGCCCAGCCAACCGACCTGTCGTAGCCCGTGGACGTAGCCCTGACGACGGTTGCGAGCGCCGGCCGTCTTGGGGCGCAGCCAGGCATTCCCGAGCAGGTGGACGCCGAGCATGAGGAGGGCGTAGGCCTGGAGTTCGATGAGGACCGTCACCGAGTGCGGGATCATCGCCACCCCCAGGCCCTCGTCGACCGGGGCGAGGATCACGCCGACGATGAACGCTTGGTACGCGAAAACGGCTATGCCGGAGAAGGGCACGACCATCGAGGGCAGCAGAATGTACAGCAGGCCGGCCCTCAGCACGTTGTTCGCGAGGATGGTCAGGGTGAACAGCCAGACGTTCCCGAGCAGCGTTGTCACCAGATCCGCTGTCCCGTCCTCCTCCAGGGAGGCCACCTGTGCGGTGTTCAGCTCGGGGTTGATCAGCGCTGCCCCCATACCGATGAGCAACATGCCGTACACGATCGCGTTCATCACGAGGTAGACGCGCAAGTTCGCACGAATGACCTGGAAGGGTCTGCGAAGGTTTCGCACGTGTCTTTCTCCATGGTCGAGTCGACTCATGAGCCGATTAGTCCCTTGCATTCGGCATTCCGTCGCCGGAATGGCTGCCTTGCCGTAGGAGCACGCCGGAGTACTTCACGATCACGCGGCGCGCGGCCCTGCGGTCAGCGGTGAGGAAAGGTGAGACGCGTGTCGCATGCGGCTCGTCACCACTCAAGGTCGTGCCCTCGGGGCAGAGTCAAGCGCAGCGCACAAAAGAGGATGGAGGAACCGGAAACGCTTGACCTTGCCCCTGGGGCAGAGTGTGGACTGTGTGCGGGCGCGGGATGCGGCGCTAATCGCAGGCGCGGCGTCAGAGGAGGTATCGCATGGCGTGGAGCACTCGGCAGCTTGCCGAACTCGCCGGTACGACGGTGAAGGCCGTCCGGTACTACCACCAGATCGGATTGCTGGATGTGCCGGAGCGAACAGCGAACGGATACAAGCGGTACGAGGTCGCACATTTGATCCGTCTGCTACAGATCAAGCGATTGAGTGACCTGGGTATCCCGCTGTCCGCGGTGGCGTCGATGGGACGAGTGGACGAAGACGCGGACGCGGTGATCCGCGTGGTGGATACGGAACTGGAAGCGACGGTCGCCCGACTCAACCGTGTGCGGGCGGAGTTGGCGGCCATCCTGCGTCACCGCGCACCGGCGTACTTTCCATCCGTGCTCGCTCCGATCTTTCGTGACCTCTCCGACAGAGAGCGGTCTTTGCTGATGGTCTGCTCGACCGTCCTCAGCGAGAAGTCCATTGAGGAGTTTCTCGACCTGCTCGGCGAACCCGACGACGCGGAACGAAAGACGGAACAGGAGTTCGAGGATCTGCCTCCGGACGCGGACGCTTCCGCGATCGAAAGTATCGCTTCGCGTCTTGTGCCAGTCGCCCTCGCAGCGCGCGAAAAGAGCCCGTGGTCGCAGGGCTCGACGGCGGACGCGCCAGGTGGTACTGAGCAAGGCGCACAGACGATGGTCGAGGCATTGGCGCAGTTGTACAACCCCGCACAGCTTGGCGTGCTGAAGCGTGTGCGCGCCCTCGTCCTGGAGGAGTCTTCGGGCGCGAGCAACGACGCACCTTGATGCGGAGCCGTCCACACCGCGCTCGGGATTGCGCACCACCGCTGTCACCGGTTCCCCTGCCAGTACCGGCGCTGATCACTCCCGTATCAGGTCGCGCAGCCGTTCCTGGGGAATCTCGCGCAGGTCGATGCTGCCCTGGCGGCGTCAGAAGGAGGCGCGCCGCTGAGGTGCGGCGCGGACACCGGCGTCGCGCGTCTGCAGGCCATGCAGCACCTCCAGGCGCATTCCCTCTGACGAGGGCCACGCGCTCGCTCGGCTGCGGGAGGTGGAGCTGCCCCTGGGCACCACCACGCCCGGCGTGGAGCTGAGCCGGCGCCTCACCCTCCTGGACCCCGACGGGGTCCTGCCTCACCTGCCGGTGCACATCGGCGACGGCGACACCCGCCGCCTGCCTTAGGCCGCCCAGCCGGGCGTCTCGAGCAGAGCCCTCCGTCGGACCAGCGATGAACCTGGCGATCAGCGCCAGGATCCGCTCGCCGGCGCGACGGCGCTCCTCGACGACCGGTGCCCGTCCTGCCGGGGGCGATGCTCCTCCCATGCGTCCTGCGAGCGGAGTCGGCGGGCTGCGTCTGGACATAAATGGGACGCTACCGTATCGTCCCATCTGACGAAGGAGGCTTCCATGCGCAACCCCGTCGGTGCCGCCGTACTCCGTCCGGAGAAGACGGCCTCGATCACTGAGGCCGTCCTCGCCGAGCTCGCCGAGGTCGGCTACGCGCGGCTGTCCATGGAATCTGTGGCGCGCCGCGCCGGTGTGGGCAAGAGTGCGCTGTACCGCCGTTGGCCGGGGAAGGTGGCGATGGCCACCGCTGCGATCGGGGAGTGGGCGGTGCCCGCGGCGCCGCGGCCGGACACCGGGTCGCTCCGCGGCGACATCCGGGTGATGGTCGAAGGCATGGTGGCCTGGCTGTCGCACCCGCTGATCAGCCGGATCCTTCCCGACATGCTTGCGGAGGCCGCCCGCGAGCCCGCCGTCGCCGCGGCCTTCCGGGACAACGTCACCACTCCACGGCGCGATGCGGTACGAGGCGTCCTGGAGCGCGCCGCAGCCCGCGGCGAGCTGGGGGTGTCCGTGGACCTGGCCCTTGATCTGCTGGGGGCGCCGGTGTACTGGCGGATGTCGGTTCGTCAGGAGGACCACGGGCCCGAGTACCTCGACGAGCTCGTCGAGGCTCTCGTGCGGGCCATCTGCACGTAGCGCGCGACCCGCGCGGTTCGTCCGTGTCGCGACAGCCCGCTGTCGGCCGATCGTCCGCCTCCGGCTCGTCTTCGAGGCGAGCCGCTCGCCGCGTTCACACTCATCGCTCGGATCCGGCGTCCGTCGCCGTCGAAGCCGAGAACCGATCGACCCACCGGAGGAACAATGGACGACGCGCAGCGTAGAGCGCGTGCCCGCCGCACGATCGAGGCCGCACTGGAGCGGGTGCTCGCGCACGATATGGCCGGTTTCGCCGCCCTGTGGGCGCCGGAGGGCACCATGAGTTTCCCGTTCGCCGCTCCTGGGTCGCCGGAGCGGCTCGAGGGGCGTGACGCGGTCGCGGCGTACGTCGCCGGCTACAACGACCTGCTGCTGCCGTCGGCGCTGACCGAGCAGACCTGGCACGACACCGGGGATCCGGACACAGTCGTCCTGGAGTTCGCGATGGCGGGGACGGCCGCTTCCACCGGGAGCGCCTACTCCCTGCGCTACGTGTCCGTTGTCACCGTCGGTGACGACGGCATCATGGCGTACCGCGACTACTGGAGCCCGGCGCACGCCGCGGGCGTGATCGGTGCCCCCGGCCTGCAGGTCTCGCCGTGACGACGCTGGTCACCGGCGCGACCGGCACCACCGGGTCCCGGGTCGCCGACGTGCTCGAGCGCAGCGGCACCACCGTGCGGCGGGTGAGCCGCTCCTCGCCGGTCACCTTCGACTGGTTCGACGCCGCCACCCATGATCCCGCGTTCGACGGGGTGGAGCGGCTGTACCTCGTGGCGCCGGTCGGGCACGCGGACCCGGCCGCCGTCGTCGGACCCGTCCTCGACCGAGCCGTCCGCCGAGGCGTGCGTCGGGTGGCGCTGCTCAGCTCATCGGCGGTGGACCGCGGCGCCAGCGGGCTGGGGCGGTTGCACGACCTCGTTCTGCGCGTCGCTCCGGAGCCCGTCGTGCTGCGCCCGTCGTGGTTCACGCAGAACTTCGTCAGCCGCGCGCCCGGCGTGCGCAGCCTCTGGTCCGGTGAAGTGGCGACCGCTACCGGGGAGGGCAGGGTCCCGTTCATCGATGCCGACGACATCGCGGCCGTCGCAGCCGCCGCACTGAGCGGGCCTGTGCTACCTGAGCCGGAGCTGGTCATCACCGGCCCGCAGGCGCTGACCTACGACGAGGTGTGCGGCATCTGGACCCGGATCACCGGCCGTCCGGCTCGCCACGTGCGCGTCTCCGAGGAGGGGCTCGCCGCCCGGTTCACCGCCGCCGGCGTCGCGGCCGAGGCCGCGGTCGGCCTCGCCGCTCTCGACGGCCTCATCGCGGCTGACGGGCAGTCGACCGTCACCGACACCGTCGCCACCATCGCCGGACGCCCGGCGCGGACCGTGGACGAGACGCTCGCCGCGGCCCTGGGGCCCCAGCGTCCGTGAGTAGAAATCCCGAGAGAGGACTCGCCATGACCGAGACGGACACCGCCCGGCCGGACGTGGAGGACGTTCGTTCCGCCGCCCGGCAGGCGTTCAGGAACCACCTGGACTTCCTGTCCAGTGGCCGGATCCCGGAGTGGGTCGACCTGTTCACAGAGGACGGGGTGCTGGAGTTCCCCTACGGTCCCGAGGGCTACCCGTCGAAGGTGTCCGGCAAGGCCGGGCTGCGGGCGTATATGGACAAGTTCCCCGACAACTTCCGAGTCGACTTCATCGACCTCCGGTTCCACGACACGGTCGAGCCGTCACTCGTCATCGCGGAGTTCAGGAGCCAGGGGATCGCCCTGGCGACCGGACGCCCCTACGAGCAGACCTACATCTCCGTGGTCGAGACGAAGAACGGCAAGATCTCCCGCTACGTCGACTTCTGGAACCCCCTGGTGGCGGAGAAGGCGCTGGGCGCCGGGCAGCCGGACAGCAGCGGCATCGTGACGGCCTTCGGCTCGGAGTGACGACGTCGCCGCGACCTCCCGCGCGCGTAACCGTTGTGTGACGTCGTTGGCGGCGGGAGCCCATCGATGTCATGTTCATTGCATCCGATCAAGCTCGGTCGGCATCCCTGAGGGAGCCTCATGGCGAACAGCCAATGGTCGTGTCGAGGCGCGTCGGTGCAGGCGGTCGGGGTATGACCGCCCGCACTGAGACCGGCGTGGACGTGGGCCGCCTGAAAAAGGGTGTCGTCGGCGCGCCGGGCATGGTGTTCATGGTGGTCGCCGCGACGGCTCCGTTGACGGCGATGTCGTCGAACATCTCGCTGAGCCTGGGGATGGGGGTGGGCCCGGCGGTCGTGCTCGTGATGCTGCTGACCGGGTTGCTGCTGGCGGTGTTCGCCGTGGGCTATCTGGTCCTCGCCCGCTACGTGACGTGTGCTGGTGCCTACCAGGCGTTCGTGGCGTTCGGGCTGGGTCGTGCTGCCGCTGGGGGTGTCGCGTTCGTCGCGATGCTGGCCTACACGCTCGCCGCGGGTGGGATGGTCGCGGCGGCCGGGTACTTCACGGGCCTCGCCGTGTCGTCGGTGACCGGGGCGGACCTGCCGTGGTGGCCGTATGCGGTGGGCGCGTTGCTCGTGACCGGTCTGCTCGGTGTCCGCGGTGTGGAGGTCGCCCAGCGGGTGACGACGGTCGTGTCGGTGCTGCAGTTCGGCATCATCGCGCTGCTGGCCCTGGCGGTCCTCGTCGAGCGTCCCGAGGGCTGGGCGAACCCGCTCGTGCTGTCCCCGTCGGCGGCTCTCGGCCCCGGGCTCGCCCTGACCTTCGTGTTCTGCCTGCTGTCGTTCGGCGGGTTCGAGGCCACCGCGGCCTACGGCGAGGAGACCGACGCCCCGGTCCGGAGCATCACCGTCGCCACCTACGCCGCGCTCGGTCTGCTCCTCGGGGTGTTCGTCGTCGGTACCTGGGCGCTGGTCGCCGCGTTCGACGACGTCCGGGCCGCCGCGCTGGAGAATCCGGGAGCCCTGGTCCTGGTGGCCGCCGACCGCTATCTCGGGCCGTGGTCGGGGCCGTTGCTGGGTGTCCTGATCGCGGTCAGCTTCCTCGCCGCGGCGGTGGCCTTCCACAACCTCGCGATCCGCTACCTGTTCACCCTCGGTCGCGACGGGCTGCTGCCGCGGGCGCTGGCCCGGACGCACGGCCGCTACCAGACCCCGTACGTCGGCTGCGTGGTCGTGACGGTGGTCGCGGTCGCCCTGCTCGCGCCGTTCGTGGTGCTCGGTGCGGACCCGCTGGTCAACCTGTTCCCCGCCGTCTCCGGCATCACCTCGATATCGCTGATCGGGATGATGACGGCCTGCTGCGTGAGCGTGGTCGTCGCGAGCGTCCGCGGAGCCGTCACGGGTTCGGTGTGGTCGACGCGCGTGGCGCCCGCTGTGGCGGGGGGCGGGCTGCTGGCGGTGCTCGTCCTGATCGTCGCGAACTACGCCGAGGTCACCGGCAGCGACTCACCGGTCATCGCGGCGACGCCGGCCGTGGTGCTGGTGGCGGCCGTGGCCGGCGCGATCGCCGCACGGGGGAGCCGCGGCCTCGAGGAAGGGAAGTGACAGCCGTGCTGTTCGACGACCGCCCCCGCTCCGGGGTCGTCCGTCCGTTCGACCTGGTCGCGCCCGGGTTCGCCGACCCGGTGGAGGTCCGTGCCCTCCCGGGGTGCCGGTCCTTCCTGGACGTCACCATCGCGTCGATCCCGGGTTGGCGGCGGCTCACCGTCGACGTGCACGTCCCCGACAGCGGGCCCGGTCCGTTCCCGGTCGTGGTGTACGCGCACGGCGGTGCCTTCATCGCGGGCGTGCCCCGCATGGGTCCGTGGGGGACGCTGCCGTCGCGGGGGATCGCCGTGGTGTCCGTGGATTACCGGCTGTGCGGGGAGGCCCGCTACCCGGAGCCGGTCGAGGACGTGATCACCGCGGTGCGCTGGGTCCGTGCGAACGGCTCCGGTTTCGGGCTCGACCCGTCGCGGGTGGCGGGCTGGGGCAGCTCGGCGGGCGCGTACCTGGTGGGCCGGGCCGCGCTCACCGGCGGGGAGTCGATCGGCCACCCCGCGCCTGAGCAGGCCGGTGGTGCCGCGACGATGGATGCCGTCGTGCTGCACTATCCGACGGTGGACTTCCTGGCGCTGCTGGAACAGGGCGCCGGTGACCCGGAGCGGCTCGCGCTGTGGTGGACGACCACCTGTGACTTCTTCGGCGTGACCCGCGACGGGGACCTGTCGCCGGTCGCGCACGGGTCGCTGGTCGCCGCCGCGGGGCGCGCTCGCCGCGTGCCGCCGCTGCTGCTCGCGCACGGCACCGCCGACCAGGTCGTGCCACTCGCGCAGAGCGAGCTGCTCCACCACGCCGTGCTGGCCGCAGGCGGGAGCAGCACGCTGCAGGTGGTCGAGGGCGCCGGGCACGGCGCGGGCGAGTTCGGCTCGCCCACCGTGGTCGACCCGGCGGTCCGGTTCCTCCGGGAGACATGGGCCGGGTAGCGCTCGGCGTGCATTGGATGCAGTACGCTTCCGGTTGCACCTGTCCGTCGACCTCGGGGAAGCCGTGTCCGACCTGCTCGCCCGCGACGGCTCGGGCGCTTCCCTCAGCCACCGGGTGGCCGAGACGCTGCAGCGCCGGATCGTCGCCGGCGAGATTCCGGTCGGGTCCTGGATCCGGCACAGCGCGGTGGCCGGCGAGCTCGCGATCAGTCGCACGCCGGTGCGGGAGGCGCTGCGCATCCTGGCCGAGCGCGACGTCGTGACGATCGTGCCGAACCGGGGTGCGCGGGTGAACGACCGGTCACCGTCGGACATCCGGCAGGCCGGCCAGGTCCGGGCGGAGCTGGAGGGGCTCGCGGCGCAGCTCGCCGCCGCGCGGATCGACGACCGGCTCTCCCGTCGCCTGGAGACGGCGTGGGACCGTTTCCGTCAGGTGGTGGACGGCGCGGCCGAGGGGGACCTCGCGCAGGAGTGGGCGGCCGCCAACGAGGAGTTCCACTCGGTGATCACCGAGGCGGCCGGCAACAGGTTCCTGGCGCTGTCCATCGCGGACCTGCGGCGCCGGCTGCCGCACAACATCTCCTTCGGGGCCTACGCCGGCAACTCCCGCCTGCTGGTCCGCAACCTGTCCGAGCACGAAGGCATCGCCACCGCGGTCCTCGACGGCGATGGTGTCCGGGCGCGGGAGCTGATGACCGCCCACATCCACGCCTCGATCGAGGCGGTCGCCGGCTGGCTGGAGCGCTCGAGCGGGCCGCGGCGCTGAGCCCTCCCCCCTCCTCGCCGCGGTGATCGCCGCCGCAGGCGGCGACCCCGCGGCGTACCGGCGCTCGGTCGAGGCCGGCGAGGTCGGGCTTCGCCCGTCTCAGGCCAGCACGGCCACGGCTTCGACCTCGACGAGGTAGCCGGGTGCGGCCAGTGCGGTGACGCCGACCCAGGTGCTGGGCTGCTGGAATTGCACGCCCAGCGTGGCGGCCGCTCGTTCGCGGCCGATGACGAACTGTTCGGCCTTCGTCTCGTCGAGGTCGACGATGTAGACGGTGACCTTGGCCAGGTCGGCCGGTGTCGCCCCGACGGCGTCGAGGGCGGCGGCGATGTTGAGATATGCCTTCTCGGCTTGTGCGGCGAGGTCGTCGCGGCCGACGAGGTTGCCGTCGGTGTCCCAGGACACCTGCCCGGCCAGGTACACGGTGCGCGAGCCCTGCGTGACGGCGACCTGGTGGTGGACGTCGACCCGGTTGACCCCCTGGGGATGCACCAGCGTGACGGTCATCGGCTTACTCCTCTCTCGACGGCCAACGTTTCCCGTGTCGGGACGAGACGGGGCCGTTCCGACGTAACTATACATGGGACGGGACGGAACGGTACCGTCTCGTTTGCGCTAGGGTAGGTCGCATGGTGCGTCCCGAAAGCTGGCCCAGGCTTGCGGGTGGAAATCCCGTCCGGGCAGGCACCGGAGTGCCCGGCCTGTCATGTCGGGGCGAAGGCCATGTTCTGGAGGCCCGGTTCCGGGGTCGGCCTCCGGGGTCCTTCCGGGGTAGCAAGGCGGCACGTGTGCACGGTCTGGGCCGGAACAGGAGAGACCCGTCCGACCACGCCCGGCGTCGGGCGGGAGACCGGACGTATGAGCCGATGGCGAAGTCGTCCGGAGGGCAGCGGGAGTCCGAGGGGGCCGTAGTACCGCTGATCGGCGTGCGACATAGCGTGCCGGCCGCCGCGCCACCGACCCCGCCGAGCGGGCCGGGTGCACTGTTCGGTGGCGCGCTGCCCCGGGCCGGGACGGGCCGCCCGCAGGTGCCGCCGGCGACGACGTCGACCGCCGCGCTGCCGGCCGGCGGATGAGATCCGCCGGCTCCGTCCCTGACCGAGACCACCCGTCTGGAGGTCGATGTGGCCCTTCCCGCGATAGTGATCGCCTCCGCGCAGCACGCCGACGCGCTGCGCGCCCAGTTGCGCCGCTACGAACACGACTACGACGTGCGGGTCGTGGGATCCTCCGCCGGCACCGTCGACGTCGTCGGCGAGATCGCCGCCGCAGGCGGCCAGGTGGCCATGATCGTGCAGGACGGTGAGCTGCCCGACGCCGATCCGCTGGCCGCCTTCGCGGTCTGGCGTGGACTCGTCCCGGCCGCGCGCCGGGTCCTCGCCGCGCCCTATGACAGGTTCATGGCCGAGCTTCGTACCTCCGAACGGGGCCTGCAGGCGGCCCTGGGGGCCGGAGCGTTCGACGCCTACGTGCTCATGCCGCGCGGCCCCCGCGACGAGGAGTTCCACATAGCGCTCGCCGAGCTGCTCTCCGACTGGGGATCCACCACCGTCGATCCCGAGGTCGCGCTGATCCGGATCGTCTCCGACGCAGGCGACCCCCTCACCGCTGCCGTGCGGGACCTCACCGAACGCATGGGGCTGCCCACCGAGGTGCTGCCGGTCGACAGCGACGCCGGCCGGGCCGTGCGCGACGCCCGCGTGGCGACCGGCCGACCGCTCCGGTACCCCCTCGTCGTGGTGTTCGACCAGCCGCCGATCGCGCCGAGCAGCCCGGGGGAGGTCGCCGCCCTGCTCTACGGGTCCCCCGGCGACATCACCGAGACCGTGGATCTGGCGATCGTCGGCGCCGGGCCGGGGGGACTGGCGGCTGCCGTCTATGGCGCCAGCGAGGGCCTCACCACGGTCGTCCTCGACAGCGACGCCGTCGGCGGTCAGGCGGGCACGAGCTCGATGATCCGCAACTACCTCGGGTTCCCGCGCGGTATCTCCGGGATGCGTCTCGCCCAGCGGGCCCGCACGCAGGCCGGTCGTTTCGGCGCCCGCTTCCGCGTCGGGTGGGAGGTCCGGCAGCTCGTCCCCGGCACCGACGGCCACCACACCCTGCGCACCACCGGCGGCGACGTCCGCGCCCGCGCCGTGATCATCGCCTGCGGCGTCGCCTACCGGACGCTCGGCGTGCCCTCGCTCGAGCGACTCGTGGGGCGGGGCGTGCACCACGGGGCGGCGATCAGCACCGCGCGCGACACCACCGGCCACGAGGCCGTCGTCGTCGGAGGCGGCAACTCCGCAGGCCAGGCGGCCATCCACCTCGCGCGCTTCGCCTCGTCGGTCACCGTGGTCGTGCGTCGAGGGGGGATCACCGACACGATGTCCGACTACCTCGTGCGCGAGATCGAGGGCCACCCGCGGATCGACGTCGTGACCCGCACCGAGGTCGTCGACGGTGGCACCGGCGACCGGGAGACCCTCTCCTGGGTCTCGCTGCGCCACCTGGACACCGGCGCCACCACCCGCCGCGACGCGCGGGGGCTCTACCTCCTGCTCGGCGCCGAACCGCACAGCGAGTGGCTGCCCCCGCTGGTCGACCGCGACGACCGCGGGTTCGTCCTCACCGGCCGGGACCTGCCGACCCGGCGCTGGGTCGACGGCCGCCCGCCGGCCGACCTCGCGACGAGTGTTCCGGGGGTCTTCGCCGTCGGCGACGTCCGTGCCGGCTCGATGAAGCGGGTCACCTCCGCCTCCGGGGAGGGCGCCTCGGCCGTCCCGATGGTCCACGCCCACCTCGCCGCCGCCGCACGGGGGAGCGGTACCGGATGACGAGATCCGGCCCCTTCGACAGCCCGCCCGTGGCGGCGCCCGAGACGAGTCCCCTCATCATGACGATCTCCGCGTCGCGGTAGCCGTCCGCGACCGGATCGGGCGTGCCCGCCGACCCACCTCGCGTGCTCAGGGCAACACGGGCCGGGTCAGCCCGGACACGGATCTCGGGCGCCGCCCGGCACCAGCTGCGGCCGTCGCACCCACAGCCCGGCCGGTGCCGCGAGAGCGAGCACGGCGACGAAACCCGTAACCCGTAGGCGGTCGCGGGCTCCCCTACTCGAACTCCGGGCGCGGCAGCAGGTAGGTCGCGTTCGGGAACGTCGGCACCCGGTCCCGTCCGTCGTACCGGGTCGTCGTCGGTGCGGCTTCCGCCGGCGACCTCACGGGACATCGCGGGCTTCGTCCGGTATGCGACGAACGCGGCCCGCCGCTGGTCCGCGCCTACCGCCGAGGGGTCACGATCGCGTCGCCCGGCCGCCGGCCGTCGCCGCCACCTCTCGCAGTAGGGCGTTGCGCCGGTCGAGTTCTCGGGCGGTCTCGGGAACCATGATGCCGCTGTTGCCGTCGACACCGGCCTGGGCCCGGTTCACCAGGGGACGCTGGTGGGCCTCGTAGCCGGCGAACGCGGCGGCGAGGTCGTCGGGGGACCGGGCCACCGCCTCGGCCAGGAACTCCGCCCCTGTCATGGCCAGGCTGGTGCCCATGCCGGAGAGCAGTGCGGCGCAGTGCGCGGCGTCACCGACGAGCACGACGCGCCCCCGGTGCCAGGCGGGCATCCGGGTCTGGCTGATCGAGTCGAAGTAGAAGGCGGGGCGGTCGGGGTCCAGGATCGATTCGCGCAGCCAGGGGATCTGCCAGGCGTTGTCAGTGGCCAGCACGTCGCCGACGATCCTCTGCTGGGCGGCGGTGTCCCGGAAGTCGTAGGTCAGCCGCGGGCTGCGGAACATCACCATCCCGAGCGGGCCGTCCGCGTCGGTGCGGATGCAGGCCATCCGCCCCGGGGCGTTGTACATGCCGGGGGCCCAGGAGCGGGCGGGGTCGAGGGACACCAGTGCGACGTAGAGACCCAGGTGGTGGACGAACTGCTGCTCCTCGCCGAAGACCAGCCTGCGTACCGCCGAGTGCAGGCCGTCCGCGCCGATCACGAGGTCGTAGCGCTCGGTGGAGGCCGTGGTCGTGGCGGTGACACCGGTGTCGTCCTGGTCGATCTCGGTCACCTCGGTGTCGAAGACGAACCGGGGTCCGGTGCCGACGGCGTCGCGCAGCGCTGCGCCCAGCCGATCGCGGGTGATCTCGACGTCGTCCGGGCACTCGTTGCCGAACCAGGCGATGGCGAACCGTGCCCGCGTGGTGCCGTCGGGACCGACGACGTCGTAGGGGGTGGGGGGTGGGACTTGTTCGGCTCGGATCCGGCCGAGGATCCCCATCCGTTCCGCGGTGCCCAGCGCGGCACCGCGGACGTCGATCGGGGCGCCGCCCGGGCGGATGCGGGGTGCCTGTTCGACGACGGTGACGTCGTGGCCGTGGCGGGCGAACCAGTACGCGGTCGACAGCCCGGCCATGGCGGCGCCCGAGACCAGTACCTTCATCCGTGCGCTCCGATCAGGTGCTGGGCTCGTCGGGCCGCTCGGGTGCCGACATGCCCGGGTGGCTGATGAAGCCGCGGCCGTTGGTCTGCGCGTCGAGCGTGACCGGGCTCGGCGACGGTTCGCCGACCAGTTCGACGATGTAGTGGGTGACCGCGGTCCGACCGGCGTTGCGGATCCGGTGCGGCGTCATCGGCCCGCCCGACCCGACCGTCTTGAACATGCAGTACCCCGGCTCGGCCACCTGGCGCACCCCCCAGTCCTCGTCACCGAGTTCCTGGGCCTCTGCCTCGCCGGCGTCCGGCCAGATCACCAGGTGGTCGTGGTGGTGCTGGTGGAAGTCGAACATCCCGCCGTCGGCGTCGAGGGTCATCGACCACACGCGGACCCGGTCGTTCTCGAAGATCAACGTGTCACCTGGAGTGGAAGGGAAGGGGGGCACGGCATTCCTCTCTGCTCAAGTGCGATGCAATCTACATTGCAGTGGATGCAATGTGAAGACGCCTCCTTGGAGGACGCCGTCGCGGAGACACGGTCGCGTGCTCGGGGGCACGCCCGGCTCGACCGTGCCGTAGCGGCACGGTGGATGCCGTCGGCTCCGGTGTGGAACCCGCGTCACGGGGCGTGGGGGTTCCACGCCGAACTGCACCGCACCGAAAAGGGCACCCGGCGCCGAGGCCGCCGCACCGGGCTGGCGTTGCGGCAGGACGCCCACGACGGCGCGGACCACGTCCGCACACTTCTCGCCTTGGCCGACGGGGAGGACGACGGGATGGCGGTACGGATCGCCGACCTCATCCGACAGGCGCTGAAGGCACGCAAGGACCTACCGGCGGTTGAGGAGGTGCGCCGCCGGGCGTCGGCGCGGCGGTGTCCGGTCGCCGGGGCCGCCGCGCACCGCCGCGTGTCCGCGGGCACGCGCTCCCGCTGCCGGTTGACTCCGACGCGGCGTCAGGGTGTTTCGTCGGGTCCCGATGACACCGAACGAAGGGACGTCCGCGGTGACCCGCCTGACCGACGCTGACTACGCGCGCGCAGAGCAGATGCTGGCCCCCTACCGAGCGCGGCGGGTTCCCGCGGCCGGCGTGCTGCCCGAGTGGCTCCCCGGAGGCGACCGGTTCTGGTACCGGGTGGGACCGCGCTTCGTCCTCGTCGACCCGGCCGCGGGGACCCGCCGCGACGCGTTCGACCACGACCGGCTCGCCGCCGCCCTCTCCCGGGAGTCGGGCCGCGCGGTCGACGCCGGGGACCTGCCGATCACCTCCGTGGAGTTCGGCGCCGAGCTGTACGGGGACGGCGGCGCCGAGCAGTCCGCGAACAGCCGGACCGGCGCGGTGCGGTTCACCGCGTTCGACGCACGCTGGGAGTGGTCGGACCGCACGGGGACCTGCCGCCGTGTCGACGGCGATGAGCCCGCCGGGCCCGGCGAGGTCGCCTCCCCCGACGGGGCGTGGGTGGCCTTCCGCCGCGGCGGCGACATCCAGGTGCGCTCCCGCGACGGGAAACAGGAGGTCGCGCTCACCGACGACGCCGGGCCGGACACCGGCTACGGCGGGGCGATCGCCCCATTGACATCGCGGGCGCTGATGCGAGCGGTCGGGTTCGACGCGCCCCCGCTGCTGGCGTGGTCGCCGGACTCCACGCGGATCCTGGTCCACCGGGCCGACGAACGCGACGTGGCCGAGCAGGTCCTGGTGGAGTCCGCACCGCCCGGCGGCGGCCGGCCGGTCGAGCACCGCTACCGCTACCCGATGCCCGGCGACGAGGGCCAGGCGACGATGGAGTGGACCGTCCTCGACGTCGCGGCGCGCACGGCCGTGCGGCAGCAGGACGGGCCGTCCACCGTCGTGAGCCCGGCCGCTCTGGAGTACCGGTGGTGGACCGGCCGGAACGGCGACGCGGTGCACTTCCTGCGCCAGAGCCGCGACGGCCACACCCTGGAGCTGCGGCGCCTCGACCCGGCCACCGGTGCCACGGCCACGCTGATCAGCGAGACCGGCAAGACGCGCGTCGACCCGGCCCCGCAGTACGGGGAGCCGCCGATGGTGCGCGTGCTGGACTCCGGCGAGGTCCTGTGGTGGTCCCAGCGCGACGGATGGGGCCACCTCTACCTCTACGACGCCCACGGCGGCACGGCCACCCAGGTCACCTCGGGCCGGTGGCTCGTCCGCCGGCTGCTGTGGGTCGACCAGGACCGGCGCCAGGCGTGGTTCCTCGCCTCCGGGCTGGTCGCCGCCGACCCCTACCTCCGCCAGATCTGCCGGATCGGCCTCGACGGCACCGGGTTCACCCGCCTCACCGACGACGACCTCGACCACAACGCCGTGAGCCCGCCCGAGGGCGGCTACATCGTCGACCGCGCCTCCACCGTCGCCGCCCCGCCCTGCGCGTCCGTTCTCGACGGGGACGGCCGGGTCCTGGTCGAACTCGAACGCCCCGGCACCGGCGAACTGGAGCGGCTCGGCTGGACCCCGCCCGAGCGGTTCCGCACCCTGGCCGCCGACGGCACGACCCCGATCTACGGGCTGCTGTGGCGACCGCACGGCTTCGACCCCGGCCGCCGCTACCCGGTGATCGACCACGTCTATCCCGGCCCGCAGGTGGCCCGGACCGCGGCGTCGTTCGACAACACCGGCACCGGGGAGCCGGAGGCGCTCGCCGCCCTGGGGTTCGCGGTCGTCGCCGTCGACGGCCGCGGCACCCCGGGCCGCGGCAAGGCCTTCCACGACCACTCCTACGGCGCGCTGGGCGACGCGGGCTCGCTGGCCGACCACGTCGCGGCGATCCGCGAGCTCGGCCACCGCCACCCGTGGCTGGACACCGGCCGGGTCGGGATCACCGGCCACTCCGGCGGCGGGTTCGCCACCGCCCGCGCCCTGCTCGCCCACCCCGAGTTCTACAAGGTCGGCGTCGCCGTCGCCGGCAACCACGACAACGGCGTCTACCACACGCTGTGGGCCGAGCAGTACCACGGGGACATCAGCGACGAGGGCCGGCGCGCGATCTCCAACCCGGCCCTGGCCGGCAACCTGGAGGGCAAGCTGCTGCTGGTCCACGGCGAGCTCGACGACAACGTGCACCCCTACCAGACCCTGCGCCTGGTCGACGCGCTCGTCGCGGCGGACAAGGACGTCGACATGCTGCTGGTCCCGGGCGCCGAACACGCGCTGCTCGGCCGGATGCACCACGTCACCCGCCGCGCCTGGGACTACTTCGTGCGCCATCTGCACGCGACCGAACCGCCCGGCTACCGCCTGGCCCCCCTCCCGCCCTTCCCGCCCCACATGGCGTCCTAGCCGACGGTCGGCCGGAACCGGGAAGAACGCGCCGCCCACCGGTCGGCGGCGCGACCGGCGGCACCGGGCGGGCCGACCGCCGCCGGAGCCGCCGTGCACGACCGGGTCGCCGCCCGGTCGCGCCCCTGTGCCGGCCGGTACCAGGAGCGGCGTCCGCACCGGCGGCGGCCGGTAACGCACCGTTCGCCGGCGCGTGCGCGCCGTCGGCGCGGGACGTGACAAGTTCCACAAAACGTTCTGTTCGGGTTCACGTGACCCGCACGTGGTGCGTACCCTCGGTCGGGTCGGGCGGAGCGATGGACACCCATCCTGACCTCCTCGGATGCCCCTCCGGCCCCGCGTCGGCCCCCGACCCGCGCACCCCCGGTGCGCCGGCGCCCCACCCCGTGCCCCGGGTGAACGGCACCCGCCGCAGCAGAGCGGACCCACCCCGTGGTCCGCGCCGCGGTGCCACCCCGTCCCCGTTCGAAGGACCACCGCCGTGGGCAACCACCGGACTACCCAGGCTCCCCTGCGCGACCGGCTCCGGAGCAAGCGCCTCATCGTCGTCACCGCCGCCGCCGGAGCCGTTCTCATCGCCGGCGGCACCGCCGGGGCCGCCGCCCTCAGCGGCGCCTCAGCCGTCCCGGCCGCGGCCGTCGACGCCGCGCTCCCGGCCGCCGGCACCGCGGCACCCGCCGCCCCCGGCCCGGAGGCATCCGGCGACCGGCGCGAGCAGGCCCGCGACGACCTCGAGACGGCCGCGCGCGACGGACTGCGCCCGCTGTCGGCCTCGGTCAGCGAGGAGCAGGAGGCCCAGGCGGCCGAGCCCGCCCCCGACACCGGGTCCGACTCCGCCGCCACCGCGGACCAGGAGGACACCGCCCTCACGCCCAGCGGCGAGGGCGGCGCCTGCGAGGCGTCGCTGTACAGCGACCCCCAGCCCACCGCCAGCGGCGAGACCTTCGACCCCAGCGCCATGACCGCCGCCCACAAGACCCTGCCCATGGACACCATGGTCGAGGTCACCAACCCCGCCAACGGGAAGTCGGTCACGGTCCGCATCAACGACCGCGGCCCCTACATCGACGGCCGCTGCCTGGACCTGTCCACCGCGTCCTTCGAAAAGATCGCCTCCGCCGACCAGGGCGTCGTCGACGTCGAGTGGCAGGTCGTCAGCTGACCCCACCGGCCCCGGCCGCCCCAGATCCACCCCGCCCCCCACGCCGCGCCCGGCTCCCCGGACCCCTCTCCCGGGCAGCCGGGCGCGGCCACCTCCGCCGCCTCCCCGCCCCCACACGCCGTGCTCCCGCAGGACACGCGAACGTGTGTGCACCCCGTGGCACAATGCCCCCAGACCGACCACGGGGAAGGAGGGGCGCGTGTTCCGCAACGAGTCGGGCCGGGTCATCTCACCCACCGACCTCGTCGACGTGATGCAGTGCGACCACCGCAGCGCGCTCAAGACCGCGCTCGCCGACAGCGTCCCCGGCGCCCCCGCGCCCGGCGACATCGACCCCCTGGTCGCCCAGCACGGCGAGGCCCACGAACGCGCCGAGCTCGACCGCCTGCGCGCCCTCTTCGGCGACGGCGTCGTCACCATCGACAACCCCGAGCCCACCCACGCCGCCATGCGCGCGGCCGCCCGCGCCACCGCCGACGCGATGCGCGCCGGCGCCCCCGTGGTCTACCAGGGCTGCTTCTACGACCCCATCTCCGACGGTGTCGCCTTCCACGGCCGCGCCGACTTCCTCATCAGCACCGGCGTCGACCCCGCCACCGGCGCCCGCCGCCCCGGCGACGGCCGCTACGAGCCCTGGGACACCAAGCTCGCCCGCCACCCCGGGCCCGCCGCCATCCTCCAGCTCACCGCCTACGCCGAGGCGCTGGGCCGCCAGGGCCCCGGCGAGCCCGAGCACATGTACCTGCTCACCGGCGACCGCCAGGTGCACACCCACCGGGTCGCCGAGTTCCTGCCCATCCTCGCCACCGTGCGCGACCGCCTCCTGGCGCG
This sequence comes from Nocardiopsis mangrovi, assembly GCF_042653925.1. NCBI lineage: Bacteria > Bacillati > Actinomycetota > Actinomycetes > Streptosporangiales > Nocardiopsidaceae > Nocardiopsis > Nocardiopsis mangrovi. The sequence goes on along the minus strand of NZ_JBHSFQ010000007.1, from coordinate 218,697 downwards.
CCTGCACGGCCCGGCCGCGCTGCCCGCCCCCCTGTGGGGGGAGCCCTGCGCCGCCTGCGACGGATGCGGCTACGCCGCGCTGTGCGCCGAAGGCCGCTCCGCGGCCCGCCACCTCTCCCTGGTCGCCGGGATCCGCACCGACCAGGCGCGCAAGCTCGCCGACGCCGGCATCACCACCATCGACGCCCTCGCCGGCGCAGCCGAGGACGACCGCCCCGACCTCCTCCCGCGCCACTCCTTCGCCCGGCTGCGCGACCAGGCCGCCCTCCAGGTCCGCCAGGACGCCACCCGCACCGAGCACAACCCCCAGGGCACCGTCCTGGCCGAAGTGCACTCCGAGGAAGGGCTCGCCGCCCTGCCCGAACCCGCACCCGGCGACGTCTTCTTCGACATGGAGGGCTTCCCCTACTTCGACGGCGCCGACGGCCGCGGCCTGGAGTACCTGTTCGGCGCCGTCACCGAGGACGACCCCGCCGCCCCCGGCACCGGCGCGGGGGAGGAGTTCCACGCGTTCTGGGCCCACGACCGCGCCCAGGAGAAGCGCGCCTTCGAGGAGTTCGTCGACTTCGTCACCGCGCGCCTGGACGCCGACCCCGGCACCCACGTCTACCACTACGCGTCCTACGAGGTCGACCGCCTCAAGCTGCTGGCCGCCACCTTCGGCACCCGCGAGACCGAGGTCGACGACCTCCTGCGCCACCGCCGCCTCGTGGACCTGTTCACCGTGGTCAAGAAGAGCCTCCGGGTCTCCCAGCGCTCCTACTCCATCAAGTACCTCGAACCGCTCTACCTGCCCGCCGGGCGCTCCGGCGCCGTCACCACCGCCACCTCCAGCATCGACGCCTACGCCGAATACCTCGCCGCCACCGAGTCCGGCGACACCGAGCGCGCCGCCAAGGTCCTCACCTCCATCGGCGACTACAACCGCGACGACTGCGTCTCGACCGCCCGCCTGCGCGACTGGCTCGAAGGGCTGCGCGAGCACCACGGGATCACCGCCCGCCCCGTCGGCCAAGGCGAACTCGCCGCCGAGGACGCCGACGAGCGCGCCGCGGAGCGCCGCCGCCTCAAGGAGGAGAAGGAGGCCCGGCTGCGCGCCCTGACCGACCCCCTCCTGGCCGGCGTCGACACCGACCCCGCGCGGCGCGGCCCCGGCGAGGACGCCCAGGCCCTGCTGGCCGCCCTCGCCGGCTACTACCGGCGCGAGGAGAACCCCTCCTGGTGGGACTACTTCCGCCGGGTGTCGGCCCCGATGGAGGAACTGGAGGCCGACAACGACTGCCTGGTGCCCTGGAAGGTCCTGCGGGGCGAATGGCAGGAGCCCACCGGGCGCCAGAAGCTCGCCCGCCGCGAACTCGAACTGCGCGCCGACCGCTCCCGCCCCCACCCCTTCAGCACCGGCGACTCCGTCCGGCTGCTCTACCCCGGCCCGCCCGGCCTGCCCGCCGACACCGTCGGCGCCACCGTCCTGGCCGCCTCCGCCGAGAAGGTCACCGTCACCGAGACCGGCGCCCCCGGCGAGACCTACGCCCGCGTGCCCGCCGCCGTCCTGCCCGGCGCGCCCGTGCGCTCCGCGCCCAAGGACGAGGCCCTGTGGGCGCTCACCGAGCAGGTCATCGACGCCCTGCCCGACCTGCCGCCGCTGCCCGGCGTCGACGTCCTGCGCCGCATCCCGCCCCGCACCCGCGGCGCGGCCGGCCTGCCCGACCCCGCCGGCCACGGCGGCGACCTCGTGGCCGCCGTCATCGAGGCCGTCGACCGCCTGGACTCCTCCTACCTCGCCGTCCAGGGCCCGCCCGGCGCCGGCAAGACCTACCTCGCCGCCCAGCTCATCACGCACCTGGTCGCCCAGGGCCGCAGCGTCGGCGTCTGCTCCACCAGCCACAAGGCCGTCGAGAACGTGCTCGCCGCGGCCGTGCAGCGGGCCCGCATCGCCGGGGTGGACCTGCCCTGCGCCAAGCGCCCCGCCAAGAAGCCCGACCCCAAGGCGCCCTGGGACCAGCCCAAGAGCCCCAAGGAACTCGCGGCCTGGCGGGCGGGCCGCGACGGCGGGCACCTCGTCGGCGGCACCGCCTGGAACTTCGCCAATGAGGCGTTCCGCGCCGACCCCGTCGACGTGCTCATCATCGACGAGGCCGGCCAGTTCGCGCTGGCCGACACCCTCGCCGTCTCCGCCGCCACCCGCGACCTCGTGCTGCTGGGCGACCCCCAGCAGCTCCCGCAGGTCGTCCAGGGCACCCACGGCGCCGGCGCCGCCGCCTCGGCCCTGGAGCACCTGGCCGGCGACGACGAGATCATCGACCCCGCGCGCGGCTACTTCCTGGACAAGACCCGCCGCATGCACCCCGCGGTGTGCGAACCCGTCTCACGGCTGTCCTACCGCGGCCTGCTGCACGCCCACCCCAGCGCCGCCGAGCGGTCCATGAGCGGCGTCGACGCCGGCCTCTACCGCATCCCCGTCGAGCACACCGGCCGCAGCACCCACAGCCCCGAGGAGGTCGCGGCGGTGGTCGACACCGCCGCCCGGCTCATCGGCCGCACCTTCCGCGAGCCCGGCGCCACCGCCGACCGCGAGATCACCTGCGAGGACATCCTCGTCGTCGCCCCCTACAACCTCCAGGTCCGCGCCCTGCGCGACGCCTTGGCGGACGCCGGGCTCGGCGACGTGCGCGTGGGCACCGTCGACCGCTTCCAGGGCCAGGAGGCCCCCGCCGTCATCTGCTCGATGACGGTCTCCAGCGCCGCCGAGGCGGCCCGCGGCCTCGACTTCGTGCTCTCGCGCAACCGGCTCAACGTGGCGCTCTCCCGCGCGCAGGTCGTCGCCGCCCTCGTCTACTCCCCGCACCTGGTCACGGCGTCGCCGCGCAGCGTGGCCGAACTGCGGGTACTGGCCGGCTTCGCCGGCCTGTGCGCCCAGGCGCGCTCCTGGCCCCCGCCCGCCTGAGCCCGCCGCCGGCGCCCCACCGGCATCGTCACCGCGTTGCTCTTGATCAACGGGCGCGCGGGGAGTTGGATGGTCACCATGGCATCCGTCGACCCCGACACTCCCCCCTTGTGCCCGAAAGTGATCCTCGAAGGCACGCGCCTGACCAAGAAGACCGACCTGGCCTTCGCGCTCAACGAACACCCCCGGGTGGTCGGGCCGCGCAAGTACCGGTACCACTCGCCGCTCATCTCCGGCGAATGGAGCGGCTTCACCAACCGGGCGTGGGGCAGGAGCCTGCTCGACTACGGCGATGCCGAGGAGGCCGCGGCGCTTGAGGCCTACCGCACGTGGGTGCGCATGTTCGAGCTCCAGCGGTACTATTCGTGGATCGTGGACCGGTTCCATTTCTCCACGCAGGTGACCCAGGAGCGGCTGGGCCGCAGGGCGCACGACTTCACGTGGCTGGAGGAGCGCCTCCAGCCGCTCGGATTCGCCGTCGTGCTGTGCACCCGCGCCGACTCCTCGTTCCCCGCCGCCCGCGAGGAACGCCTCAAGATCTCCGGCAACCCCGCCCAATACGATGACCTCGACGTCTTCATGCGCGAGCAGGCCGACCTGCGCGAGGTCGCCTCCCGCAGCCGGCTGCCCGTTCTGGAGCTCGACGTCGCGGGGCGGAGCGCCGGCGCTCTCGCCGACGAGGTCGCCGACTTCCTCCAGGAGAACGATCTGCTCCGCAGCACCGACCGACCCGACTGAAGGACCACCCCGACACCGTGCCCGTTCCCCCCGATCACCGACCACCGCCCACCCGAGCCGCGCCCGCGGCGGCCGACGACACCGCTGGGAGAAGGTGCGTTCCCCGTTGACGCCGATTGAGAACGGAGACGCCACCGGCCGCAACACCCGCCACCCCCGAGGGGTCCGGGTCACCGCCGCGCTGCTCTGCACCGCCTCCCTGGTCCTCGGGCCGGTCGGCTACGCCCAGGCGATCTCCTCCGACACCGGATCCGCCGCCGAGTGGTTCACACTCGGCTTCGGCGCGTCGGTGGGCCTGCCGCTGCTGGCCGCCGCCATCACCACCGTCGCCGGCGACCGCCGGGCCGCCCTGTGGTCGCTGGCGACCGTCGGCTGGCCCGTCGTCTACGTCGTCGTCATCCACGTCCTCGCCGCAGGGTGAACCGGGCACCGGCCCGCGCCCCCTAGGGTGTGAGGCCGGGCGGCCCGCGACCAGGGCCGCAGCGCCGACCCGGAGGACCCGTGTCTCCCAAGAAGAAGAACCCCCGCAAGCCCAAGGCCGCGCCGGCGGCCGGGCCGCGAACAACGGGGGCCGCCGACCACCCGCCCGCCCCCGCCCCCGGCGGGCGCACGGTCAGCCGCACCCCGGTCGTCGTCGACGACCGCCGCCGCTGGCCGGTCGCGGTGTGGATCGGCCTCACGCTCGTCTGGGCCCTGGGGTCCCCGCTGTTCTTCCTGCTCTACCTGGCCGAAGGCTTCGCGATGCTCGCCCAGGAGGAGATCACCGACGCCGCCCGGCGCGCCACCGCCTCCTACCTCGTCGCACTGCTGGCGTGCGCGCTGGTGGTCCCCCTGGCCGGCGCGGTGGCCGCCGCGGTGCTGCGCCGCCGCATCGCCGCGATCCTGTTCGGCGTCGTCCTGCTGGGCTCGGGGATCGCCCTGTTCTCCATCGCGCCGCCCGGCGAGATCGCCGAGGCGCTGCGCGGCTCCTTCGGCGGCTGATCTTCCCCTCGGCCGCCCTGCCTTCCCGCGCCCGGGGCCCGGCGCTGCGCGGGCCCGCCCGGCGCGCCGATGCGCGATGATGGCCACTGTGAGCGAAGACGGCGACGTGATGGAGATCGTGCCCGCCGAGGTGCGCGACCGGCTGGCCGAGGGCGCCCACGGCGTCCTGGTGGACACCCGCGCCCTGGAGGACGTGCGCCGGCGGTTCGACGACGGGCAGGCCGCCGCCCTGGGCCGCTACCTCGCCTCCGCGCAGTCGCCGAACACCCTGCGCGCCTACCGCTCCGACTGGGTCGCCTTCGGCGCCTGGTGCCTGGCCGAGGGCCGCCGCTCCCTGCCCGCCGACCCCGTCGACGTCGCGGTCTACCTCGCCGCAGCCGCCGACACCCTGCGCGAGGGCGACCCCGCGCGCTGGGCCCTGTCGCCGGCCACCCTGGAGCGCAAGGCCGCCGCGATCGCCGCGGTCCACGGCGCCCACGGCCTGGCCTCGCCCACCCGCGCCGATGTGGTGCGCATGACCCTGCGCGGCATCCGCCGGCGGCGCCGGGCCCGCCCCCGGCGCAAGCGCCCGGTGGTGCTCGCCACACTGGAGGCGCTGCTGGAGGAGCGGCCCGCCCACGGCCACCCCACCGGGGCCGCCCGCCGCCGCGACGCCCTGCTGCTGCTCACCGGCTTCGCCGGGGCGCTGCGCCGCAGCGAACTGGCCGCCCTCAGCGTCGACGACGTCGCCGTGGAGACCGACCCCCGCAGCGGCGAGCCGCTGCTGCTCGTCGGCCTGGGCGCGACCAAGACCGACCAGGAGGCGCGCCACGCCCAGCAGGTGGCGCTGCCCCGGGGGCGCCGGGCGGCGACCTGCCCGGTGTGCGCGTTCGCCGATTGGGCCGACCTCCTCCGGGTGCACCACGACGGCGGCGCGCCCGCCGTGCGCGGCTTCCTGGAGGCCGAGCCCGCGCCCGGGGCGGCTCCCGCCCACCGCTGCCACACCTACACCGGGACCGGCCTGGCCGACGGCACCGGCCGCCCGCTGTTCCCGCCGATCGACCGGCACGGCCGCGTCGCCGACCGCCCCATGACCGGGCGCGCGGTCGCCGACCTCGTCAAGCGCTACGCCGAACGCGCGGGCCTGGACGCCGACGCCTACAGCGGCCACTCCCTGCGCTCGGGCTTCGCCACCCAGGCGGCCCTGGGCGGGGCGGCCGACCGCGAGATCATGCGGCAGGGACGCTGGACCAACCCGCGCACCGTCCACGGCTACATCCGCACCGCCGACCCCTTGGACGACAACGCGGTCACCCGGCTCGGATTGTGACCTCGGATCGGGGACGCCGGCCCGCCGCACCGCGCAGCGGGCCGCGCGGCCGCGTGCGGCGGTGACGGCGCGGCCGCCTCCGGTGTGACGTTCCCCCGCAACCTCCCAGGTGACCCGTTCCTGTCTGTTATGTGGCAAGATGCCGGAGTGATCGATGAGTTTCGCGCCGCTTTCCAGGAACTGATCGACGCCTCCGTTGCAACGGATCCGCACCAGTTCCCCACGGCCGTCCACGCGGTCTACAACCTGGCCTCCCAGGTGCCCGTGGACGAACGGGAACTCGCTCTGGAGGCGCTCGGACCCATCCTGGCCGGCGGACACACCGCCCCCGGAATCACCGCCGACCTCGCAGTCGTCGCCGGCGCCTTCGTGGAGATGGGCTCCACCCCGGGCGGCACCGGCGTGGACGTCATGCGGCTGCTGCGCACCATGGGCCAGGGCGCGGCGGTCTTCCTCTACGCCTGGGAGCGCACCGGCGGGGGAACCCCGCCCGACCCCGACGAGGTCACCGCCGCCGCCGAGGAGCGCGTCGCCGCGGAGCTCGGCGAGGCCGCCCCCACCGCCACCATGTGCTGGTGGACCATCCGCCGCTACGGCCTCGCCGCCAAGACCATGCTCAGCGAGCCCGCGGTGCGCGCCGCCATGCGCGCCGACTCAGAGCTCAGCGCCGAGCTGGTCGCCATCTCCAACCAGCTCTCCAACGCCCTCACCGAGTTCGACGAGGTCCGGGCGCTGCTGCGGATGTCCGAGGCCACCTCGGCCGTCGTCCTCGACCGCGCCTCGCGGCGCGGCTTCCGCGTCCTCTTCGACGGCATCGGCGACAACTTCCAGTTGCACACCCTGCTCGCCGACGCGCTGGTCGGGCCCGAGGGCCGGGGCCTGGCGGGGGAGCGCCCCGACCCCCGCTGGACCGCCTCCTTCCGCGACGCCGACCCCGACCCCGACGCGCGCGTCGTGCGCGGCTGGTGGAACCTGGTCGCCCTGGACGGCTCCTGGGTGTGGAACGAGGGCGTGCCCGCCGACATCCCCACCTCCGAGGGCGAGCACCTGCTCATCCTCGACGAGCAGCCCTACCCGCGGTCCTGGAGCGCCGGACGCCGCCACCCGCACGTGCGCGGCTGGCTGGAGGTCGAGGCCGAGCTGCCGGCGGAGGAGGCGGAGCGCTGGTGGCGGCGCACCACGCCGTCGTCCCCGTCGGCGTCGGCGGCCGCCCTCGCACCGGCGGCGGACCCGATCGGCCTGCCGGCCCCGCCGGTGGCCCCGGCGGACACGCCCCTGGCCGATGCGCTCTCCGACGCCCACCGGCCGGCTGACCCCGAGGACCTCGGATCCGGGCCCTCGGCCACCCAGCAGGTCTTCGGGTTCATCGACCCGCCCGCCGAGCGGGCGGAGCCCGCTGCGGCCGAGTCGCCCGGTCCGGGAACCGGCCTTGGGATCGGGCAGGAGGCCGGTCCGGGAACCGGTCTGGAGACCGGGCGGGAGGCCGTCGACTCCAGCGGCGGCCGCGACGCCTTCGACGACCTCGATGCCCGGCAGGCGCCGTTCGGGGACCTCCCCCCGGCCGCCGGACCCGCCCCCTACCTTCCCGAGCGCGAGGAGCCGGAGCCCTCCTCTCCGGCGCCGGCGCTCGAGACGGAGGTCCTGGACCCGCAGGACCCACCGGCCTCGGGTGCGGGCGGCGCCGGGCCCGAGCCGCGCCCCGCCGCAGAGGGCGACGAAGCACAGGCCCGGGAGGCAGAGGACGACGACGCACCCGCCACCCCGCCGGGCGCGGCACTGCTGCCGCCCCTGCCGCCGGGGGTCTCCGACAGCTCCGGCTGGGGTCCGTCCTGGCTCTGACCTGTCGGCCGGTTCCCCGGATCCCTTAGTCGCCGTGGGGCGCGTCGCGTGCCCCACGGCGTCGTCGTGTGTACCGCCGGGCCCGCGCCGGGCGGAAGGGGAGGGCGGGCGCGGTGCGCTCCCGGACCGGTGCGGGGCCGCGGGGAGCTCCGGAGCGTCCTCATCCCGGGTACAGGGGTCGCGGGGAGCGATGAGCGCCCTGTACGCCCGCTGGGGGCCGGTGGGGAGTCCGCCGGGGCGGACCGCGTGCGGATCGCCGCGTCACCGGCCGCAGGGACCGTGGGGAGCCGTGGGGCGCGCGATGTGCCCTGCGCACCAACGGGGGAGCGCCGCGGGGGAGCTCCGGCCGGGGCGGCGCGGTGCCCGGCTCAGGAGGCGTCCGTCGCGGCTCAGGGGAGGACGCGGTGTGGCGCGCCCGCGCCGTTCAGCCGCCGCGGCCGCGCGCCTCAGTCGGCGCGGACGGCCGCGCCGCGCGGCTGCGGAGCTGTCGCGGCGTGGCGGGGAGCGCGGTCGCCGTCCTCGTAATCTTCATCGTAAAGGCCGTCGAAGTACTCCTCCTCGGTCACGGGGTCCCTACGACCCTTCCCGGTCCACCGCGCCCCGACGAACAGCGGCATCACCAGCACCAGGCTCAGCGGAAGGTAGAGCCCCAGCGACGCCAGCGTGAGCGCGCCCTCGCGGCCCGGGACCGAGGGCAGGAGGTCCAGCAGGTCGGGGCGGAGCATGGCGACGGTGGTGGCGCCGATGAGGGTGAGTCCGGCGATGCCGGGTACCAGCGGGGTCAGCCGGGGCGTGACCAGGGCGACGCCCAGCAGCAGCGCCACGCCGCCCAGGACGCCGAGCGTGAGCAGTTCGCCCGTTGTGGGGATGCCGCCCGCGTCCTCGGCGGCCCGGGCCAGGCGGGGCAGGACCCACCCGGTCGCCAGGATGACGACCGGGGCGAGCATCAGTCCAACAAGGAATCCGATGAAATGTCGCACAGGGTGCTCCTCTCAGATCGAGCAAGCACCATAGCGACATTCACCCCCAAATGGGCATACCGGTCACTCCGGGTGCCGTCGCGCAGCGTGCCGACAGAACCGCGCGCGGCCACCCCGCCTGCGCAGACGATCGCACAGTTCCGGCGGACGTGGCCGAGAACTCCCGGTGTCGTCACGGTACGTGGCCGCGCGCTCGGGGGCGTTGGGTCCTAGTGTGGAGACCGTGAGTGACGCCGACCCGTCCCCGGGACCCGCCGATGACCCCGCCCTCGTCGAACTCGCCGGCCGGCTCTTCGGCTACGCCCGCTCCGGCGACACCGACGCCCTGGGCGCCTACCTCGACGCGGGGGTCCCCGCCGACCTCACCAACGACAAGGGCGACACCCTCGTCATGCTCGCCGCCTACCACGGCCACGCCGCCACGGTGGCCCGCCTGTCCGCGAGCGGCGCCGACGTCGACCGCCTCAACGACCGCGGGCAGTCCCCGCTCGCCGGAGCCGTCTTCAAGGGCGAGGACGAGGTCGTGACCGTCCTCCTCGAAAACGGCGCCGACCCCCGGGCCGGCACCCCATCGGCACTGGAGGCCGCCCGCATGTTCGACAAGGCCGACTACCTCCACCGCTTCGAACCCGACACCCCATGACCCCCGCCGCGCCGCGCGCGGCCGGGCGCCCGCGGCTCCCCGGCCCCGCGGTCGGGGAGCCGCGGGCCCTGTGCCGCCTTGCTCGCCGGCAGGGCATACGGTGCCGGGAAAGGCCATCGCCGCCGGCTCCCGGGTACGGGAAGGCGTCGTCCGGACCGCCCCGCCTGCCCGGGACCGGGCCACGACGTGCGCCGGGGCCGCGTGGGGGAAGCAGAGTTGAGAGTCCAGAAGTGCCGGCCCGCGCGTCGCCTGCCGGCCGAGCACGGCAAGCCGAATCGGCCGAAGGATCGCCGTTGGGCGCACGCCCACGTCTCTGACAAGGGGGCGCCCGGGTGCCCGGGTGAGGGCCCGCCCTGTTGCGTCGGAGGCGGCGGGGCCCGTCTCCTGTCGAGGCTGGTATCCGGCGCGGCGGGGGGCGGTGGTTATGCTCGCGCCATGACCCACATCCCATCATCGGCTCTCGCCGTATGCGTCAATGGCACCGACTGACGCCGGCGGGCGGCACCGGGCCTCCGGGCTGGCGTTCGCCTGCGCCTCCGCTCTGGCCTTCGGCGGATCCGGTCCCTTCGCGCGCCCACTGATCGACGCGGGGGTCGACCCCCTGCACGTCACCTGGCTCCGCGTCACCGGGGCGGCGCTGGTCCTGCTCCCGGTGGCCGTCCGCCACCGGCGCGTCCTGCGCACGCACCCCTGGCTCCTGCTCGCCTACGGGGTCTTTCCCATGGCCGGCGTCCAGGCGTTCTACTTCGCCTCGATCTCGCGCATCCCCGTGGGCGTGGCGCTGCTGATCGAATTCCTCGGCCCGGTCCTGGTCCTGGGCTGGATCAGGATCGTGCGCCGCCACCCGGTCTCGCGGGCGGCCACACTGGGCGTCATCCTCGCCGTCGCCGGGCTGGCCTGCCTCGTGGAGGTCTGGGCCGGCGTCCGGCTCGACGCCCTGGGCCTGGCCCTCGCGCTGGGCGCGGCCGCCTGCCAGGCCGGCTACTTCCTCCTCGGCGACGCCGCGGGTGACGAGGTCGACCCGCTGGCGGTGATCTCCTACGGGGCGCTCATCGCCACCGTGCTCATCACCGTCATCGCCGCGCCCTGGAACCTGCCCTGGCACCTGCTGGCGGGCGAGGTCGAGATCGCGGGCGCGACCACCTCGGCGCTGGTGTCGCTGGTGTGGCTGGTGGTGGTCTCCACCGCGGTCGCCTACGCGCTGGGCGTCGTCGCGATCCGCAGGCTCTCGCCCGCGGTCGCCGGCGCCGTGGCCTACCTGGAGGTCGTCACCGCGATCGTCCTGGCCTGGCTGATGCTGGGCGAGGCGCTGAGCGTGCCGCAGATGATCGGCGCCGCGATCGTGGTCGCCGGCGCGTTCATCGCCCAGACCTCGGTCCCCGGCACCGCCGCGGTCCCGTCCCCGTCCCCGGTTCCGGACACCGAGCCCTCCGCGCACCCCGGCCCCTGACCCGCCCTCCAACACACGGGGGCGGACGGCCTGTGCCGCCCGCCCCCGACGTACGGGCCGCCCGCGACGGTGTCCGCCGTGTCCACCGCCGGCAGCGTCCGCCCGACGCGCGGGGGCCGTCTTGGCCCCCGCACCTCCGAATCAGCCGCTGTCGACCGCGCTCGCGCTGACCGGTCCGCGGCCCAGCGCACGGCGGAGCTCGTAGGCGACGAGGACCACCGCGACCGACCCCAGCGTGGTCAGCAGCGGCCCCCGCTGCTCGGGGATGACCGCCATCGCCACGGCGACGGCGGCCAGGCCGACCAGGGTCGCCCAGCTCAGGTAGGGGAACGCCCACATGCGGAACGTCAGCCGCTCGGGCTCCTCCCGCCGCAGCCGCCGCCCCATGACCAGGTGCGACGCCATGATGGTCAGGAACAGCACCAGCAGGATCGCGCCGATCGAGGCGACCAGGAACGGGAACACCGTGTCGGGCCACAGGTAGTTGCCCAGCACCGACGTGTATCCCACCACCGTTCCCAGCAGGATCGTCCGGGTCGGCGCGCCGCGCCGGCCCACCTTCGCCAGCGCACGCGGCGCGTCGCCCTGGAGGGTGAGCACGTGCAGCATCCGCGACGACGTGTAGATCGCCGCGTTGAGCACGCTCATCACCGCCACGAACACCACGATCTCCATGATCAGGGGCGCCGCCGGGACCCCGACCGTCTCCATCACGGCCACGAACGGGCTGCCCGTCACGTCGGCGGTGTTCCACGGCAGCACCGCCACCACCACCAGGATCGAGGCGATGTAGAACAGCGCGATCCGCCACAGCACGTTGGTGGTGGCCCGCGCCACCCCCCGCTGCGGTTCGTCGCTCTCGCCGGCCGCGATGGTCACGATCTCCACGCCGCCGAACGAGAACAGCACGACGACGACCGCGGCGAACACCGACACCCACCCGTTGGGGGCGAATCCGCCGTGGGTCCAGAGGTTGTCGAGGGTCGCCCCCTCGCCGCCGGGCCACAGCCCGAAGGCGTAGAGGGCGCCCAGGATCAGGAACGCGACGATCGTGCCCACCTTGATGAGGGAGAACAAGGTCTCGGTCTCGCCGAAGGCCCGCACCGAGATCAGGTTGGCGGCGGTCATCACCACGACCAGCAGCAGCGACAGCAGCCAGCCGGGAGCCGGCACCCACGACGACAGGATCGCCGCCCCGGCCACGGCCTCGGCCGCCACCAGCACGCTGTAGAGCCACCAGTAGAGCCAGCCGATGGCGAAGCCCGCGCGGGGGCCCAGCGCGATGCGCGCGTAGTCGGAGAAGGAGCCGGCGGCCGGGCGGGCCACGACCATCTCGCCCAGCGCGCGCAGGGTGAGCAGGACGAGCGCGCCGGCCACGGCATAGGAGACGACCGCGGCGGGTCCGGCCGCGGCGATGACGGCGCCGGAACCGATGAACAGCCCGGCGCCGACCGAGCCGCCGATGGCGATCATGGCCATGTGCCGGCGCTGGAGGCCGTGGGCGAGCCGCGTCGCCGCGGAAGGGGTGGGGTCCGCCCCGCTGGGCGGCGTATTGTCCGAGGTCACGCCCATTGAGGGTAGAGGGTCGCGCCGCCGGATCGCGCACCGGCCACCGCACTGCGGGGGAGGGGAGCCCTCGCCGCGGGCCTCCGCGGCGGCCTCGCAGCCGTGCGGATCGGGTGCGGGCGGATGGGAACGGGCGCCTGCTCCGGGGCCGCGGCGCCGTCGCCGGGACCCCTGCGGCGGGCTCCGGTGCGATCGAGGAACCGGCCCGGTGCCCGGATAGGACGCGGGGATCGGGATAGTGGGCCCGCGTGGAACCGATGCTCGCCCGCGCCGTCGACGAACTCCCCGTCGGGGAGCACTGGCGCTACGAACCCAAGTGGGACGGCTTCCGCTGCATCGCGGCCAGGGACCTGCGGACATCGCTGTCCGCCAGGTCCGGCGGCAGGCTGGACGGGCGGTTCGCCGAGCTCCACGACGCCGTGCGCCTCGCGATCCCGCCCGACACCGCCCTCGACGGCGAGATCGTGCGGTGGTCCGGTGAGCGACTCGACTTCGACGCGCTCCTGCGCCGCAACGCCGCCGACACCCGCCGGGCCAAGCGCCTCGCCCAGGAGGAGCCGTGCCATCTGGTCGTCTTCGACCTGCTGCGCGAGAAGGGCACGGATCTGACGCGGCGTCCGCTCTCCTACCGCCGCGGGCGGCTGGAGGAGCTGTTCGCGTGGCTGGTCGAGCCCCGGCTGATGCTCGGCTGGCAGACGCGGGATTCCGGCGAGGCCATGCGGTGGTACGAGGAGATGGCGGGTGTCGGTGTGGAGGGGCTGATCGTCAAGGACGAGCGCAGGACCTACCGGGCGGGCCGGCGCGACTGGCTCAAATTCAAGCGCCGCGTGACCACGGAGGCGATCGTGGGCGGCGCCGTGACCCGGCCCGACGATCCGCGGATGCTGGTGCTGGGGCGCTACGACGACGCCGGGGAGCTGCGGATCGCCGGCCAGACCGTGGAGCTCACCCGCGAGCAGCGCGACGAGATCGCGCCGCGGCTGCGCGGGGCGGGCGACGACCACCCCTGGCCGAGCACCCTCGCGTCCTCGTGGGGCACCCGGGAGCGTCTGGAGTACCGGCGCGTCGAGCCCACGGTCGTGGTGGAGATCCAGCCGGACGCGTCGATTACGGGGACCCGTTGGCGCAATCCGGTGCGGCTGACCCGCGTACGACCGGATCTGACCCCCGGCGACGTACCGCTCGGGCTCGATCTCGAAAAGGACTCCGGTTGAGGGGCGCGGTCCCCCTCGCGGCGATCGGCAGGGCCGGGCGCCGGCCATCGATCGCGCGGTGGATGTCGTTGAGCAACGGCCGCGTGTCACCCGTCGACGACGAGGTCGGTCCCGGCGGTCTCGAAGCGCCACTACCCGGGCGTGTGAAAAGCCAGGACCTCCCACCCCACTCCGGATCGCAGATACTCCGGGGCACCACCGAGCTCGCGCAATTCGCGGTGCGGGGACGGCACGGCGATCGACAGCTGACCGCCTGTCTTGAGGAACTTGCCGATATAGCCGACGTAGAGATCATCAGAACCGAAGTAGTGGTACCTGTCCACGGACAGGACCGCATCGAATTGTTCCGATTCGAACGGCAAGTCATGCGCTTCGGCGCGCACGGCGTGGACTTGGTCGCCGACGCCTGTCTGATCGAACCGCGCAGCGTTCTCCTCGGCCGGGATCCACAGCTCCGAGGCCCACACTTCGACGCCGTGCTCACGCGCTAGGAAGATCGATGCCATAGCCGGTCCACGCCCGAGATCGAGGACCTTCATTCCGGGCCGGAAGGCACCCCCCTGGCTATCGGCCGGATCGAGAGGACCGCGTCGGCGAGAGCATCCGCCCGACGGCCCGGAGAAGTGACCGGAACTCGGCATGGTTCGGGCGGACGCCCAGCCGGGCGTACATCATCACGTCGCCGTACTCGGCCATGCGCACGATCTTGCCGTCGGTGACGTCGAACCGAGTCAGGTAGGTGTTGCGATAGGGCGCGCCGGTGCGGGCAACGACCATGTCACCGGTGCCGAGGAAGAAGACCTCGCGACCGTCGGGGCTGACGGTCCACTGGTGGTCGCGCCAGACCAGCGGGTCGAACTTGTCGAAGATGCCCCTGGTGTACCCGAGCACCTCCTCTCGGCCGCTCACGTCTGCGACGCAGAGACCCCGGCGACGGCCGGCGATGATGTCCGCGACACCCTGGTCGCTGGTCACTGCGTTCGAGTGCATGAAGAGCTGCTCGGCGCCGTCGCTGAGGGTGTCCTCGACGGCGTCGATGTCCTTCGCCTCGACGGCCCGGATGAACTCCTTGGCGGTCTCCAGTGTCGCGCGGGTGGCGGGTCGGGGGCCGGTCATGACCGCTCCTCCTTCGCGCCCACGACGGCGGTCGTGGCGTCCCAGGACAGCAGCGGTTCGCCGATTGCCGGTGGCATGCCGAAGGACGCGAAGCGTGGCGTCCACCAGCGGGTGAAATCCGACTCGTACGCAAGGAGACGTTCGGAGAACGTAGCCGGGTCGATGCCCTTGTCGAACTCCAGAGACACGATGAACTCTGCGCTGCCGTCCGGGTTGGGCTGCAGCCACATGCGTTCCCGGTGGTAGCCCACGACCCGGGCTCGGGTGCCCAGGCCGTCGAGGTGCTTCTCGTTCAGCTCGGCCAGCAGGCTTCTGAACTCCTCGACTCGGTCGGCTGGGATCGGGAACGTCCACGCCGTACTGGCCATGTTTCCTCCGATGGTTCTGGTGCCGCGGAAAGCGGTACACCATCGAGGATGCAAGGCTCCGCGACGGGGAGGAACGCCGCGCTGAAACTAGTACTGCCAGTGTCACCACGGAGGAAGGACGTGTCCGTCCTGGGGAAGAATGGGCCCATGGCGAGCAATGATCGGAGCGATCTGGCGCAGTACTTGAGACAGCGCAGGGCGGCGATGACGCCGCCGGACCTGCACGGTCAACCCAGAAGTTCTCGGCGGCGCGTGTCAGGGCTTCGCAGGCAGGAGATGGCCGATCTGACGGGGATCTCCGTGGAGTACTACACGCGTCTGGAACAGGGTAAAGCTCCTCGACCGTCGCGTGAGATCCTCACGGCTCTGGCGCAAGGCTTCGCTCTGACAGGGCCGGAGCGCGCCCACCTGTTCCGGCTGGGAGGCGAGTCTCCGCCCGAACTACCCACCCCCGACTCGGTCGTCCGCCCAGGCCTGCTGCGGATGCTCAAGGGACTGGACGAGACGATGCCGGTCACGGTCCACGACGGTCGGCTCGACCTCTTGGCCCGCAACAAGCGCGCAGCTGAACTGCTGCCGCCCGCCGACGGGACCGGCCCCTTCGCGCGCAACCTGGCCTACCAAGCTTTCGCGACCACCTTCCTCACTGATCTGCTCGGTGACAGTGCTGAGCAGTTCCTGCGCGTCGCGGCCGCTGAGCTGCGCACCGCGCTGAGCCGGTACCCCGAGGACGACTACCTCCGCAGTATGCTCGCGGAGCTCACCGCTACCAGCCCAGTCTTCCGCGACTACTGGGAGCGCGGCGAGGTCATCGCGTCGCGGTCGGCGACCAAACAGCTGCACCACTCCACTTACGGCCGGGTCAGCTTCGACATCGAGCTCCTGCACGACCCGGAACGAGACCACTGGGTCATGCTCTACACACCCCGCGACGACGCCTGATCTTTGGCGCATTGGGCGCCCGGCAAAGGGTGCCGTGCTGACTCAGGGTTGTCACACAACCGCAGCATCACGACCCGACAACAGAATTGCTTGGGCAGGGCTACGGCAACTTGTCGGCTCAG
Organism: Nocardiopsis mangrovi; assembly: GCF_042653925.1. Taxonomy (NCBI): domain Bacteria; kingdom Bacillati; phylum Actinomycetota; class Actinomycetes; order Streptosporangiales; family Nocardiopsidaceae; genus Nocardiopsis; species Nocardiopsis mangrovi. The sequence goes on along the minus strand of NZ_JBHSFQ010000007.1, from coordinate 202,485 downwards.
CGACCCGCGGTGCGCCGCGGGTTGTTTATCGTCCGCAGGGGAACCCCGACCGCGACAGTGTTCGGCGGATCACCGGCAGGAAGTCCATGAGGAAGGCGGTCTCGCTGGTCACCGTCACCGGTGGGCCCGCGGCGGCGGCTTCGTCGGCCCAGGCCCCGGCTGTGGTGCGGCCGAGTCCGTCGTGCACGTGGCCGTGGTGGCAGGCTACCGCCAGCGCCAGCCACCGCTGCACCTCGGTCAGGGTCAGCGCGGCCGCGGCGTCGCTGTCGTAGGCGCCGCGCTCGGCGATGCTGGGCCGACGTGGACGGGGCCCCGGTCGCGGTGGACTTCCGGGACGGCCGCGTCATCCCCTCACCCCTGACCGCCGAACGGCTTGAGGAGGCGGACTCCGGCGCCTCCCACGACCTGACCGCCACTCCGGGCGGGATCGTCCTCGCCCAGGCGGGCACGATCCTCCACCCCTCAGAGAACGCCACGGTGATGTTCGGCCCAGCCGCCCTCGCGGAATGAACCGCCGCGCCGGGCCGCTCGTTCAGGCCCCGGTGCGGCGTAGGATCGGCCGCCCGCGTCCGACCATTTCGATCAGCCGGATCCGGTCGCCGCCGCCAAGCCGATCTCGTGGCCCGGAACGGCTGAGTGATTGAGCGCGAGGTCGTGGAAGTCGCGGCCGAGGAGCACGCCGTGGAGCCCTGAGAGGTCGTGGTCCCGTGCGCGGCCGGCCGCAGGCAGTCCACGGAAACCGGGTCGGAACCACCAGAGGCGAGCAGAACCACCGGGGCTTCCCGCACCCGCGTTCACGGCCCAGAGAGGGCCGTTCACGTTGAAGGACCCGGCGGATATGTGCGATCGACCCGGCTGGGTGAGTGTCCACGGCCCGAGGGGGCGTCCATGTTGAACGAGCCGTGTGCGGTGGTCGGCCGTCAGGCGGCGGCACCGACGCGGGTCCGGTGGCTGGCCGCGAGGGCGGGGCTGTGCTCGGCGAGGTCGTCGGCGAAGGATGTGGCCTGGTCGACCAGCAGCGGAAGGCGGTGGTCGTCGTCGAGGTCGAGGAGCACGGTTGTGGCCGTCTCCGCGGCTCGGTCGGGGTCCTGGGGCGGGAGGTAGCGGGCGCGTTCCAGCAGGATCACCGTGCGGTCCGGGTAGGCGTCGCGATATAACTCAAATGCGGCCGCTGGGGCGGTGGTCCAGCGCAGCGGGGCACGCCACGTTCGCCCCTCGGCGAACCGCGGTCGGCGACGGCTGCTTGCGCGGGGCGTCTCAGCCGACGGGGCCGGCGACCAGGCCGGCGCGGAGCATCCTGACGTAGGCCTCGATCGCGGCGCCCTGGCGGTCGGCCGGGTGCTCGCTGATCGCGTGGATCAGGCCGCACAGGAGCTTGAGGAGGTTCTCACCGGTCAGGGCCGGTTCCGGGTCCGCCTGCTCGAGTAGACCGGTGACCGCGGCGACCAGTTCGGTTTTGGCCTGAGCGAGGGTCGGCGTCTCGTCGTCGCCGCTGATCAGCACCTCGAACAGGCCGGGGCGCTCCAGGGCGATCCGAAGGGCCGAGCTGAGGAACCCGATCAGTGACTCGCCCGCGTCGGCGCCCCGGGCCGCCGGCGCCGCCAGGCCGACGAGCTCGCGCACGGCCTCCTCCAGCACGGCCTCGAGCATCGCGCGCTGGGTGGGAAAGACCCGGTAGACCGTACCCACTCCCACGCCGACGCGGCGCGCGAGCTCGTTGAGCGTGAGCCCGGTCTCGCCGGCCGCGACCGCCTGACGGGCCTCCTCGAAGATCCTCTGCCTGTTGCGTACGGCATCTGCGCGCATACTCTCCCCGAACTCGATGTGGATAGATTATCAGCTTCCGTGCTACGGTGAAGTGGATAGGTTATCCATTTACTCAGGAGTCGTCATGACCGTCGCCTTCGTGCACGGAGTCCCCGAGACGCCGACCCTCTGGAACGGCATCCGTTCCCGTATCGAGCGTCCCAGCGTGGCCCTGAGACTGCCCGGCTTCGGCGGCCCGCGCCCGGCACACCTGCGGGGCAAGGAGGACTACGCCGCCTGGCTGGCCGACGAACTCCGCGCGATCGGCGGGCCGGTCGACCTCGTCGGACACGACTGGGGCGCACACCTCACCATGCGGGTCGTCTCCGCCTACGACGTGCCGGTGCGCAGCTGGGTCTCCGACGTCGCGCACGGCTGGCACCCCGACTACCGGTGGCACGACGCCGCCACCCTGTGGCAGACGGCCCCCGACGGCGAGGAGTCCCTGGCCTCGCTGCGCGCGGCCCGTCCCGGCAGCGGCGGCACCTTCGGCGACATCCTCCAGTCACGGGGCATGAGCGCGGAATTCGCCAAGGAAGTCGACGGGGCCCACGACGAGGAGATGAGCGCCGCCGTCCTCACCCTCTACCGCTCCGCCTGGCCCAACTTCGACGCCGATTGGGGCAAGGACTTCACCGGCCCCGCCAAAGCGCCCGGGCTCATCCTCGCCCCCAGCGGTGACCCGATGGCCAACCTGTCCCAGGACCAGGACATCGCCGAGCGCCTCGGCGCGCACTTCACCGAACTCGAGGGCCTCACCCACTACTGGATGCTCCAAGACCCCGACCGGGGCGTCCGCGCTCTGCGCGACTTCTGGGACGCCCTGCCCGTCTGACGGCCCCGGACTCCGCTCCCGAGCACGCCCCCGACCGCCGAGGCAGGTGGCGATCGCGTCGCGGCGCCCTCGGCGGGGGGTCGGGATCGGGAAGCCTCCCGACAGCCCCGGCCAGGTTCCCAATGGCCTGGAAATCAGGCGGGCGAGGGAGGTCGACCGCCCGCCTTTGCGGTGGCGATCGGGCATGGGCGGGGCGTGCAGGTCCACGCCGGGCCCAGGGGTGCCGCGCGGGCGCGGTGCTCGGCCGACCTCCCTCGCCCGCCTACCGCCGGAGCGGGAACTCAGCGGCGAGTGCTCGGCGCGTGGGCGTCGAGGGCTCCCGCGCCGGAGTGCGGGACCCCACGGCGGTCGCGGACCCCGGGCTCCGCCGCCTCCGGCGGCCGGGGCGTCGGACGCGGAAGGGGCGGCGCCGCCAGGGGCGTCACCGCGGGCGGAGCCGATGCCGCCGCGGCCTCGCGGGGCTCTTCCTGCGGCGACAGGCGCAGCGCGGCGCCGGCCTCCTCGTCGGTGAGGATCCCCGCCAGCACCGCCGCCTTCAGCACCTCGCGGGCGCGCAGGAAGTGCTGGCGCGGGCGGCCCGGAGGCCGGTCCAGCCGCTCCTGCCGCCACAGCGGCTTCAGCGCCAGGTAGGCCTGGGCATCGGTGACGCGCCCGTCGTCCAACGCCGCCACCAGTTCCTCACACGCGCTCACGTTCGTCGCCCCCTCGTACCGCCGGCGCCGTCATCGACGCGCCCGCGCACGGTCCCCCGGAACACCGCCCACGTCAGGACGTGGTGCGGCGAAATGATCTCCCGAACCCTAGCGTTCCCCACGTGCGGCCGAGCGCGCTTTCACCGAATCGCGGGCCAACGGTGGCCGATCCGTCACAATCGGACACCTCGCCGGCCTCCCCCGGCCGGGGGAGGCGGGCGGCGCCGGGGCGTGTCACGATCGACACGTGCCGGCCATCCGATCCGTGTTCGCCCCTCTCGTGAGCGCGACCACCTACACCCGCTGGGTCTACCTGATCCTCGGCGGCGCGGTCGGCCTGCCCTACCTGCTGGCCAGCCTCGTGCTCGCCACCATGGGCGCCACCGCGGGCCCCGACTACACCGACCTCGGCGCGGGCGGGTTCCTGGCGGCCACCGCCCCCGCGGTCCCGCTGATCGCCGCCACCGCGTGGATCCCCGGCGCCCGCACCCTCGAAGGCCACATCACCCGCACGCTGCTGCGCGGCCCCATCGCCGACGAGCCCATCGCCGAGCCCGCCTCGGGGCGCTCCCGCCTGCGCACCGGGGCCTGGCTGGTCCTGCACTTCGTCGTCGGGTTCGCCGCGTGCCTGGCGACGATGGTCGCGCTGACCGAATCCGCGCTGCTGGCCCTGGCCGGCGTCACCGGCCGCTCCTCCTCCGTCCTCGCCCTCACCGGCTCGCCGATCCTCGGAGCCGGGCCGCTGTCGCCCCTCCAGCGGCTGCTGGCGCCCGTCATCGGCGTGCTGGTGCTGCTCGCCCTCGTCGCGCTCATGGGCCTGACCGGTGCCGCCCTGGCCCGCGCGGCCCCCCGCCTGCTGGGCCCCTCGGCCGCCGAGCGGCTGGCCGCGGCCCAGGACCGGGCCGCGGCGCTGGCGGAGCGCAACCGCCTGGCACGCGAACTCCACGACTCCATCGGCCACGCCCTGTCGGTGGTGGCCCTGCAGGCCGGGACCGCCGCCCGGCTCCTCGACAGCGACCCCGCCTTCGCCCGCCGCGCGCTGGAGGCGATCGCCGACCAGGCGCGCACCGCGACCGACGAGCTCGACCACGTCCTGGGCCTGCTGCGCGAGGAGCGCCGCCCCGGCACCGCGCCGCAGCGCTCGCTCACCGACCTGCCCGGGCTCATCGACGCCACCCGCGCCATCGGCGCCGATCTCGACGCCCGCGTGGACGGCGACCCGGCCTCCGTGCCCGGCGTCGTCTCCCGCGAGACCTACCGGATCTGCCAAGAGGGCCTGACCAACGCTCTGCGGCACGGCGGCAGGGTCCCCATCACGCTCACCCTCGCCATCGGCGGGGACCGGCTCACCGTGGAGATCACCAACCCCAGTGCGGCCGCGCCCCGCCGCGCCTCCGGAGGGCGCGGACTGCGGGGCATGCGCGAGCGCCTGCGCCTGCTGGGCGGCACACTGGACGCCGGCACCGAGGGCGGAACCTGGCGGCTGCGCGCCGCGATCCGCTGGGGAGGACACCGATGACCACCGTCGCGCTCGTCGACGACGAAGACCTCATCCGCGCGGGACTGCGCGCGCTCCTGGGCGCCGAGCCCGACCTCGACGTGGTGGCCGAGGCCGGCGACGGCGCAGGGGTGGTCGACCTGGTCCGCCGCCACCGCCCCGACGTCGTCCTCATGGACGTGCGCATGCCGCGCCTGGACGGCATCCAGGCCACCCGCAACCTGCTGGCCGCTCTCGACGACCCGCCCAAGATCATCGTCGTGACGACCTTCGAGAACGACGACCACGTCTACGGGGCCCTGCGCGCCGGCGCCGCCGGGTTCCTGCTCAAGCGCAGCCGGCCCGAGGACATCATCGGAGCGATCCGCCTGGTGGCCGGGGGAGACTCGCTGCTGTTCCCCGCCGCGATCCGCGGCCTGGCCGCCGCCCACGCCGCCCCGGCGACCCCGGCCGCGCACGCGATCGCCACGCTGACCGAGCGCGAGGCCGACACCCTCGCGCACATGGCGCGCGGTCTGTCCAACGCCGAGATCGCCGCGGAGATGTTCGTGGGCGTGCAGACCGTCAAGACCCACGTCTCCGGCATCCTCGCCAAGCTCGGCGTGCGCGACCGCACCCAGGCGGTCATCGCCGCCTACGACTCCGGGCTCATCCGCCCGGGCGGCGGGTCGGCGGCCTGACCCGCCGCGGGGCTCCGCTGCTCAGGCGCCCGAGAGGATCCGGTCCAGCGCCTCGACCATCTCGGGCCCCGCGTCCTCGGCCCCGACGGGGGTGAATGGCGGCTCCGGCGCGTACTCGATGAAGAGCTGGATCGCGCGCGCGGTCTCCTCGCCCCACAGCCGCGCCGCCAGCGTGAGCCCCATGTCGATGCCCGCCGAGACGCCCGCGGCGGTGATGACGTCGCCGTCGACCACCACCCGGTCGGTGCTCACCTCGGCCCCCAGCTCGCCCAGGAGGTCGCGCGCGCCCCAGTGGGTGGTGGCGGCGCGCCCGGTGAGGATCCCCGCCTTGGCCAGGAGCGTCGACCCGGTGCACACGGAGGTCGTCCAGGTCGCCGACGGATGGGCGGCGGCCAGCCAGTCCACGAGTTCGGTCTCGTCCTCCAGGACGCGGGCGAACTCCCCGGAGCCGGGGACGACGATGACGTCGGGTCGCGGCACGTCGGCGAAGGCCGCGGTGGCCGTCACCTGGAACCCGGTGTCGCAGGCCAGCGGCCCGGTGCGGGCCGCGATGTAGTGGCAGTCCACCCCGGGGACGTGCGCGAGGACCTCGTGGGGGCCGGTCATGTCGAGCAGGGTCATGCCCGGGTACAGGGCGAAGGCGATGTCCATTGCGGATCCGTTCTCGTCTGGTGGCAGTAGTGGCCGTGGTGGCCGTCGATCAGGTCGGGGGGCGGGTGGTGGCGCCGGCCACCGCGGGGGAGGGGAGGCGGCCGCTGGAGTGGAACCGGTCGCGGTAGGCGCCGGGCGGCACCCCGAGCTCGCGCAGGAACGCGCGCCGCATCGTCTCCGCGGTGCCGAACCCGCACCCGCGCGCCACCGCCTCGATGCCGTCGGCGCCCGACTCCAGCAGGGCGCGCGCCGCCTGGACCCGGGCGCGCTCCACATAGCGGCCGGGCGGCACCCCCACCTCGCGGGTGAACCGGCGGGCGAAGTGCCGCTCGCTCATCGCCGCCCGCCGCGCCAGGGCGGGAACCGACAGGTCGTCGGCCGGTGCGGCGTCGATGTGGTCGAGCACTGCGCGCAGTGCCCCGTTGCCGACGCGCCGGGCCTGGGTCCACGCGCTGAACTGCGACTGGCCCCCGGGGCGGCGCAGGAACACCACCAGCCACTTGCCGGCCGTGCGTGCGACGTCGGCGCCGTGGTCCTCCTCGACCAGGGCGAGCGCCAGGTCGGTTCCGGCGCTGACCCCCGCGGCGGTCACCACGGGCCCGTCGCGCACGAAGATGGCATCGGGGTCGACCCGCACGCCGGGGTGGGATTCGGCGAGCCGTGCGCAGTAGGACCAGTGGGTGGTCGCCCTGCGGCCCTCCAGCAGCCCCGCCGCCGCCAGGACGAAGGCCCCGGTGCACACGGAGGCGACCCGCTGCGCCCCCGCCGCGAGCCGGCGCAGGTGGTGCAGCAGGACGGCGTCCGCGGTGGCGGTCGTGTAGCCCCACCCGCCCACCACCAGCAGGGTGTGCGGGGGAGTGGAGACGGCCGCGAGGTCGGCGTCCACGCCCACCCGGATGCGCGACGTGGTGGTGACGTCGCCGCCGCCGGGGGAGGCGAGGCGCACGCGGTAGCCCCCGCCGGTGACCCGGCCGGCCGCGTCGAACACGTCGACGGGCCCGGCCAGGTCGAGGAGCTGGATGCCGTCGTAGACGACGATGACCACCTCGCGCGCCGTGCCGTTGGACTCCATGCGGCCAGTATCGGAGCGCGTCCGGGGTGGCGGCAATGACGGGTTGCCCACGGATTCGGACACGCTTCGTATGGGCCGTCGCACGGTCTCCCGAGGACCAGGGGATCGGGGAGGATGGCTACAGGATCGCGCGGGGAGGCGCTCTCCGCCGGCCTGCGTGACTGGCGCGGGGGGGTCCTCGTCCTGACGGCGGCGCGTGACGGTGCCGTTGCGGGGCGGGCCCACGAACTCTGAACTGGAACTTCAGATCTGAAGTTCCAGAAGTTAGTATGGTCGCCATCGGGCGTGCCCGGATCGGGAGGTGCGCACGGGATCGGAAGGGGATGCCCAGTGGCGGCAGCACAGCAGCAACCGGACCTGCACGGGATCGTGGCGACCGTGGTCACACCGTTCGACGCGGCCGGGGAGATCATCGAGGACGCGCTCCGCGAGGAGGTCCGCTACCTCCTCGGCGCCGGCGTCACGGGCATCTGCGCGTGCGGCACGACCGGCGAAGGCGAGACGCTGTCCGCCGAGGAGAGCGCGCGCATCTGCGACATCGTGGTCCAGGAGGTCGCGGGCCGCACGCCCGTGGTCGCCGGGATCATCCAGAACTCCACCGCCCAGGTCATCCGCTACGGCCACGCCCTCAAGGCCGTGGGGGTCGACGCGCTCCAGGTGACACCGGTCCACTACCTGTGGGCCCCCAGCGCCGACGGCACCGTGGAGTACTACCGCCGCATCGGCGAGGCCGTCGACCTGCCCCTGGTCATCTACAACGTCGTCCCCTGGGCGCTCATCGGCGCCGACACCGCCGAACGCCTCGCGGACCTGCCGCACGTGGTGGCGATCAAGCAGAGCGGCGGCGACATGCACCTGCTCGCCGACCTCGTGCACCGCCTCCGCGACAGGATCACCATCCTCGCCGCCGTGGACGACCTCCACCTGCCCGCGTTCCTGCTCGGCGCGCAAGGCGCGCTCGCCGCCATCCCCACCATCACGCCCCACCTCTCCGTGGAGCTGTGGGAGGCGTTCCAGCGGGGTGACCTCGACCGCGCCCGCGCCCTGCACGAGCAGATCCTGCCCGTATGGCGCAGCGTCGAGGGCCCCAACCAGCCCGCGCTCATCAAGGAGGCGCTGCGGCTCCAGGGGCGCACCCCCGGCATCCCCCGCCACCCCGTCACCCCAGTGGGGGCGGCGGAGAGCCGGCGCATCGCGGCCGCCCTCGGCAAGGCCGGCCTGCTCAAGGAGCAGCCCTTGAGTGCCGAGCCGGCGACGACCGCGTGACCGCCCATCCCGCCCAGGGCGGTGGCCCGCCGGCCCTCCGCCCGCTTCCACCCCGGGGGACCCCATGCGGAAATTGATCAACGCGCCCGACGACTTCGTCGACGAGTACCTCGCCGGCATCCTCGCCGCCCACCCCGGCGCCCTGCGCGCGGTCTCGGGCGACGGCCGTGCCCTCGCCCGCGCCGACGCGCCCGTGCCCGGCCGGGTCGGGATCGTCACCGGCGGCGGCTCGGGGCATTTGCCCGTGTTCCTCGGCTACGTGGGGCGCGGACTGGCCACGGCGGCCGCCGTGGGCAACGTCTTCTCCGCCCAGTCCGGCGATGCCGCCGAAGCCGCCGTCCGCGCCGCGGACTCCGGCGCGGGCGTGCTCTGCCTCTACGGCAACTACACGGGCGACCGGCTCAACTTCGACCTCGCCTGCGACCTCGCCGCCGACGACGGCATCACCACCCGCACCGTCCGGTTCACCGACGACGCGGCCTCCGCCCCGCCCGAACGCGCGGCCGAGCGCCGCGGCGTCGCCGGCCTGTTCTTCGGCTACAAGTGCGCGGGCGCCGCCGCCGAACGCGGCGACCCGCTCGACGCGGTGACCGCCATCGCCGCCCGAACCAACGCGGCGACGCGCAGCGCGGGCGTGGGCCTGGCGCCCACCATCATCCCCGCCACGGGGCGCCCGACGTTCACCCTTGAGCCGGGGGAGATGGAGATCGGTATCGGCATCCACGGCGAGCCCGGCATCCGGCGCGGCCCGCTGCAACCGGCCGACGCCGTCGCCGACCAGCTACTCGACACCGTGGCCCCGGAACTGGACCTGGCCCGCGGCGACCGCGTCGCCGTCCTGGTCAACGGGCTGGGGGCGACCTCGCGGGAGGAACTGTACATCCTGTTCCGGCGGGTCGCCGCCCGCCTCGGCGATCTCGGTGTCGGCGTCCACCGCACCTGGGTCGGCGAGTACGCCACGAGCATGGAGATGGCCGGCGCGTCGCTGAGCCTGCTGAAGCTGGACGACGAACTGGCCGGCCTGCTCGACGCCCCCGCCTCGTCGCCGTTCTTCCGGGAGGGCCCGTGAACGGAGACGGCTTCCGAGCGTGGGTCCTGGCGGCGCTGCCCGGTGTGGCCGGGCACGTCGAGGAGTTCACCGAGCTGGACTCCGCCGCGGGCGACGGCGACCTGGGCATCACGCTGCGGTCGGGAACCGCCGCGGTGGACGCCGCGCTGCGCGGGCTCGCCGAGGGGACGCCGATCGCCGTGGTGTGCCGGACGGCCGGCAAGGCGTTCGCGGCCGGCAACCCGTCGTCGTTCGCGGCGCTGGGCGGTGCCGGGCTGCTCGCGGCGGCCCGCACCCTCGCCGATGTACCGGACGCCGACCGCGGGGCGGCCGCCGCCGCGCTGCGGTCGGCGCTGGCGGTGATCATGGAGCGTGGCGGCGCGGCGCCTGGCGAGCGGACCGTCGTCGACGCGCTGCTGCCCAGTGTCGAGGTCCTGGAGAGGCAGGGCGGCGGCCCCGCCGCGCCGCTACCGGCGATGGTCGCCGCCGCCGAGGAGGCGACCGCGGCGACGGCCCACATGGTGCCGCGGCGGGGTCGGGCGGCCTGGACCGGCGACCGCGGTGCGGGGGTGCCCGATGCCGGGGCGACGGTGTGGCTGCGCACGCTTCAGGCGTTCGCAGCCACCGACGCACAGCGGCGCTGAACCCGGCGGAGACCGCCGGGCGCCCGAAGAGGGGCGCCCGGCGGTCTCTCGCGTGTGGGGGATCGCCCCGGACGGCCCGTCCAGGTGCCGCACGGCGGTGGGGTCGCCCCGGAGTCCCGGGGGCGACCCCACCGCCGCTCGGCCTCGGCCCCGCCTACAGCAGGCCCGCGGCCATGGCCGCGCCGATCAGCGCCGCCCAGACCACCAAAGCCGTGAGCAGCCGCAGCCAGATGCGGTACACCACCTCCATCACCCGCCCAGCAGGCCGCTGACCTGCGTGACGAGGGTGATCAGGGTGAACGCCCCGAAGAACAGCACGGCCCACACCATGATCGGCAGGCGGTACCCGCGCAGCCGGATCGCTGCGGGCAGCACCCGGCGGTTCAGCACGATCAGCAGGGCCGCGTTGGCCGTGACGACGACCGCCTGGATGCAGGCCGAGACCACGAGCAGGCCGAGCGGCTGGTCGAACCCGGCGAGCAGGATGGCCGACCCGGTGACGATCATGCTCCAGATGAGCACCGCGTAGATCCTGCTCTCGCTCCAATATCCGTGGTCGCGCAGGTAGGTGTTCTTCATCGTGTCGGCCGTCGTGCGCCCGACGATGTCCAGGACGCCGAGGGTGGTGCTGAACAGGAACAGCACGCCAGCGGCCCAGAAGAACAGCCCGAACCACGGTGCGATGGTGGTGGAGAGCACCTCTCCCTGGGCCCGCACGAAGTCCAGGTCGGCGCCCAGGTCGCGGCCGAACACGGTGGCGTAGGAGAGCATCGACAGGCTGATGATCGCCGCTGTGGATATGGCGGCGAAGGTGATCAGGTGCTCGGTGTTGGCGACCCGCCACCACCCGCGCCACCGGCGCAGGTTCGCCTCGTCCTGCGGGAAGAGGTACCCGGTGGAGGCGCGCGCCTCCACCTGCCCGGTGAAGGGGGACACGACGCGCGGAACGTAGGAGCCCATGCCGAAGCCCTTGTCCCGGACCCAGTTGGACAGGGCGACATCGCCCGCCCCGCCCCCCGCGTACACGACGGCGCTCAGCAGCATCGCCAGCTCGATGCCTTCGGGGAAGCGGCCGGCGTGGCCGAACCCCTCCGCCAGGGCGACCCAGTCCGACGCGGTCGTGGCCACGGCCATCGCCACGGCCATGAACACCAGCAGCCCGGCGACCATGAGGATCTGGAGCTTTTCGACGGTCTTGTACACGACGGGGGAGAGGGTCAGCGCGATGCCCGTCGCGATGAGGCCGAGGACCGCGATCACCGGCGCGTTGCCGCCCCCGAAGATGTAGGTCAGCAGCACGGCCGACCCGGTGGCCCAGCCGGGCCAGATGTGCGCGGCCAGGACGGCGATGGCGATGATGGGGCCGAGCGGCTTCCACATCCGGGAGTAGCCGGTCAGCACCGTCTCGCCGGTGGCGATGGTGTACCGCTCCATCTCCATGTGCAGGTAGAACTGCGTGGCGATGCTCAGCAGCGCCGTCCACAGCAGGACGAGCCCGAACTGCGACGTGATCAGCGGCCACATGATGTACTCGCCCGACCCCAGGGCGGCCGCGGCCAGGATGACGCCGGGGCCCAGCATGGACCTCAGCCGGCGCGGCTCGGGCAGGTCCCGGTAAGGGGCCTCGGGGAGGTGTCGGCTGGGCAGGCGATGGCTGCGTGCGGCATCGGGTGCGGGGGTGGCGGGCGTGCTCATCTTGCCTCTTCACGGTTTGGACGGGCGGGGCGTGCGGGTGCCCGGAGCGCGGCGGTCGCCTGCCCGGTGCGACCCCTGCCGGGTCAGTCCCCTTCGGGGGTGGCGATGACCTTTCCGGGGTTGAGGATCCCCAGGGGGTCGAGGGCGCGTTTGACCGCGTCGTGGGTGGCGGCCGCCACGGGGTCCAGCTCCGTGCGCAGCCAGCCGCGCTTGAGCAGGCCGACCCCGTGCTCGCCGGTCACCGTGCCGCCGAGGTCCAGCCCCAGCCGCATGATGTCGTCGAACGCCTGCTGGGCGAGGGCGGTCTGGCCGGGGTCGCCCGCGTCGAAGATGATGGTGGGGTGCATGTTGCCGTCGCCGGCGTGACCGGCGCAGGTGATGGTCAGGCCGGTGCGGTCGGCGATGGCGCCGACCGCGGCGAGCAGATCGGGCAGGGCCCGCCGCGGGACGCACACGTCGTCGGGGAGGATGGTGCCGAGGCTTTCGACCGCGGGGCCGACCATGCGCCGGGCCTCCAGCAGCATGCGCGATTCCTCCCGGTCGCCGGCCGTGATGACCTCCGCGCCGTGGCGCCCGCACAGGGCGGCGAACGCCGACAGGTCGGCGGCCGCCTCGGCGGAGTCCGACTGCACGAGCAGCGCCGCGCCGATGCCGGGCGGGAACCCGGGGTCGCGGAACGCGCGCACCGCCTCGATGGAGGGGGCGTCCATGAGCTCCACCATCGACAGGCGCGGCTCACCCGCCATCAGCTCCACGATGAGGCGGCACGCCTCGACCGCCGTGGCGAAGAACGCCACCGCGGTCAGCGGCTCCGCCGTCGCGGGGCGCAGCGCCAGCGTCGCCTCGGTGATCACCCCGAGGGTGCCCTCCGACCCCACGAACAGCCCGGTGAGGTCGTAGCCGGCGACGCCCTTGGCGGTCCGCCGCCCGGTGCGCATGACGGCACCATCGGCCCGGACGACCTCCAGCCCGCGGACGTAGTCGCGGGTGACCCCGTACTTGACGCAGCAGAACCCGCCCGCGTTGGTGGCGATGTTGCCGCCCAGCGTGGACGACTCCCACGACGCGGGGTCGGGTGGGTAGAACAGCCCCGCGCCGGCCGCTTCGCGGGAGAACACGGCGTTGACGACACCGGGCTGCACCGTGCCGATCTGCTCCACCGGGTCGATGCCGAGGATGCGGTCCATCTTCTCCAGGCTGAGCAGGATGCATCCGTCGACCGCGTTGGCGCCGCCGGTCAGGCCGGTGCGCGTGCCCTGCGGGACGACAGGGACGCCCAGCTCGGTGGCCAGCCGCAGCGTGGCCGAGACGTCGGCCGTCGTGCGTGCGCGAACGAGGGCCGCGGGCTCCCCGGCGGGGGTGAATGTGGCGTGGTCGGCGCGGTGGGCGGCGAGGATGCCGGGATCGGCGGTGACCGTCCCGGAGTCGAGTCGGGGGGGGGGGGGGGGGGGGAGCAGGCGCACCAGATCGTCGCCGGTCGCGGTGTGCGCCGCGCGCGGCGTGGCGGGGCTCGGTCGGGTCATTGGCCGTTCCACCCTCTCCGCCCGGTCGGGTGACCGGGACGAAACATCGGAGAAATGTCCAGCGTAGCGGCAGGGTAACATCTGGAACTTCAGATCTGAAGTTCCAGTTAATGTCGAATGTGTCCTGTGACACAAACGAGATCGGGGGTGAGGCGCCCTTGCGACCGTCAGCGGAGGGCGCGGCCGGGGGCGGTGGCGGGGCCGCGGTAGGTCTCGCCGTACAGCGCGGCGAAGTCCTCCAGCGTCCACGCCCGGACCTCGCCGACATGGACGGCGGCCTCGTCGCGGGCGCGCTCGGCGTCGCCGGCGATCATGGCGTCGAGGATCGCGAGGTGTCGCTGTGAGGCGCCCCGGATCCGGTGCGCCCCCGTGGCCCCGACGACCTGCATCCACTCGATGTAGCCCTCGACGCCCGCCCGTGCGCGCCGCAGCCGCTCGTTGCCCGCGTACTCCATGATGGTGGTGTGCAGGCGGGTATCACTGGCGAAGAACGGCTCGTAGTCACCGGAGCCGGCGGCGGCCTCGGCCGCGACCACCTCCGCCCGCAGCTCCTGGAGTACATCGGCGGGAACGGCGCCCGTGGCGCGCAGGGTGGCCACCCACTCGATGCCCAGGCGCACGTCGCAGACCTCGCGGATGTCGTTCAGGGTCAGCGTCGACACATAGGTGCCCGAGCGTGCCCGGGTGGTGACGAGCCCGTCGAGCTCCAGCCGGGCCAGCGCCTGGCGTAGCGGGGTCTTGGAGATCCCGAGCTCGGCCATCAGGGCGGGCAGGTCGATCCGGGAATCGGGTCGCAGGCCCCCCCGGACGATGCGCCCGCGCAGCAGCCAGTACACCTGCTCGGAGAACTTGTCGGCGACGACCAGCCCAGCAGCGGCCTCCCGCTCCGGACCGGCCACGTCGGCTCCCCTCGTCCGCCGCCCCGTGCCGGGTCGGCGCTTCGCGGTCACCCACCCGTGCGGGGTGACAATGGGTCACCGATTCTAGCATCTGGAATTTCAGTTCACGCCCCGTGGGGCTGCCGGGCGGCGGTAATGGCCGTGCCGTGTCCACGACGTTTATAACGACTGTCATAATCGGTGGGGTCGCATCGCCCCCCATCGCAGGAGCCGCACATGTCCCACCACCCCGTATCCGCGCCGGCCGGGCCCGGTACCGTGCGCGAACTGCTGTTCCGGCGCTCCGGTGTCCTGGAGTGGGGTGAGCGCGCGGCGCCCGCGCTCCAGGATCCGGGCGACGCGATCGTGCGCCCGTTCATCGCCGGGCGCTGCGACGGCGACACGCTGCCGCTCCACCGGCCCGTCTCCCGCGCGATGCAGGCGGGGATGGCGCTGGGCGCGGTGGACCCGGTGGTGGGCAGCATCTGCGGCAAGGTGCCCTTCCGGGGGCCCTTCGCGATCGGCCACGAGTGCGTGGCCGAGGTCCTGCACGTGGGCGAGGACGTGCGGGGTGTGCGCCCCGGGGACCGGGTCGTGGTGCCCTGGTCGGTCTCCTGCGGCACCTGCGAGCGGTGCCGCCGCGGGCTGACCTCCAAGTGCACCACCACCGCCCGCTCCACCCTGGCCGCCTTCGGATTCGGCCCCGCCAGCGGAGCCTGGGGCGGCATGGTCACCGACACCTTCCGCGTGCCCTTCGCCGACCACATGCTCGTGGGCGTTCCCGACGGCGTCCCCTCGCTGCGGGTGGCCGCGGCGAGCGACAACCTCGCCGACGCCTGGCGCACCGTGGCCGGCCCCCTGGCCGAACGGCCGGGCGGCACGGTGCTGGTCCTGGGCGGCGGCGCCAAGAGCATCGGCCTCTACGCCGCCGGGCTCGCCGCGGCCCTCGGGGCGGCCGAGGTCGACTACCTCGACGACAACCCCCGGCGCCGCGAGATCGCCGAATCCTTCGGGGCCCGGGCCCGCCCGCTCACCGCGCCGGGCACCCGGCCGCGCAGCGGGGGCTACGACATCGCGGTGGAGGCGACCTCCCGCACCTTCGGCCTGGCCCGGGCCGTCCGTGCCCTGGCCCCGGGCGGGGTGTGCACCGCCGTGGGCTACTACGTGGCCCCGGCCACGCGGGTGCCGCTGATGCGGATGTACGCCACCGACGCCACGCTGCGCCTGGGCGTCTCCCACCCCCGGGCGGTGCTGCCCGAGCTGCTGGACTTCGTCGCCCGCACGGGCTTCCCGGCGGAGCGGGCCATCACGCTCACCGCCGACTGGGAGCAGGCCCCGACCGCCTACGCCGCCCGCTCCACCAAGGTCGTGCTCCGGCGCGCACCGCTCGCGGCCGTCGAACCGGGTGGCGACTAGCCCGGCCCGGTACGGGGCGGACGTGTGCGCCCGGGGTGGCGCCGGCCGGTTCGGGGACCGGTGCGACGCGGCGCGCTCCGTAGACTATGGCGGTCGTCACGGCCGGTCGGGAGGGGGTCGTACACGTGGCCGAGGACAATCCGCGGGCGCGCGAGCGGATCGTGGCCGGGGCGGCCGAGATGATCGGGCGGCGCGGCCTGAACGCCGCGAGCATCCGCGAGACCGCCCGGCACGCCAGGGCGCCGCTCGGTTCCACCTACCACTACTTCCCCGGCGGCAAGGGGCAGCTGGCCGCGGAGGCCGTCCGCTACGCCGGCGGGGCCGTTGCGCGGAGCCTGCGCGCCGAGCTGCGGGCGGGTCCGGCCGCGGGGCTGCGCGCGTTCCTCGCCCTGTGGCGCGCGATGCTCGTCGGCGGCGATTTCCGGCTCGGCTGCCCCGTTCTGGCCGTGTCCGTCGAGGAGCCCCCGGACGGGGAGGTCCCCGCAGCCCTGGAAGCGGCCGCCAAGGCATTCGGCGCATGGGAGGACCTGCTGGCCGCCTCGCTGCGGGAGCACGGTACGGGGGCCGAACAGGCCGAACAGCTCGCGACGCTCGTCGTCGCCGCGGTCGAGGGGGCCGTGGTGATGTGCCGCGCCACGCGCAGCACGCGGCCCCTCGACCGGGTCGCCGAGCAGCTTCAGCCGCTGATCGGCGACGCGGTCGCCAGCCCGGCGGGCCCGGCGGGGGAGCCGTGACGGCGCCCGGGTGCGTCAGGCGCCCGCGGGCGCGGTGAGGGTGTCCACGAGGCAGGCGACGAGCCGGGCGTTGTCGACGGTGTCGAGGACGTCGATGGGCGGGATGTCGGGGATGGTCAGGCCGGTCGCACGGGCGGTGCGGCCGCCGGGGTCCCAGGCGATCGGGCGGGCGCGGGTCAGGGTGCCGCGGAGTTCGACGCCGACCCGCACGCGGCGGCGGGTGGCCAGGCCGGGATCCAGGAGCACGGCGACGGCGAGCGGGTCGTGCAGGTGGCATCCGGGCAGGCCGCGCGCTTGGGAGACCCACCGTACCCACGGGCGCGTGGTCGCGGCGAGGTGGTCGGCCAGCGGGCCGGCGCCGCTGAGGCTGTCGACGTCGGCGAGGGTGAACGACGTCAGGCGGGTGACGTCGAAGGGCACGAGGGTGATCGGCGCGCCGCTGGTCAGCACGGCCTGAGCGGCTTCGGGGTCGTAGCCGAAGTTGAGCTCCTGGAACATGTCGGGCACGGCGAACGCGCCGCCCATGATGGTCAGCGACGCCAGCTCCCCCGCCAGCTGCGGGCGCAGCCGCAGGGCGTGGGCGACGTTGGTCAGCGGGCCCACCGCCACCAGGTGCACCTCCCCGGGCGACGCCGCGACCCTGCGGACGATCTCCTGGGCGGCGACGGGCGGGCCGCCGTCGGCGGGCGGGATCGCGGCGATGCCCTTCCACAGCTCGCGCGCCGCCTCGGTGTCGTGCCGGCCGTCGAGGTCGGCCCGCCAGGGGGCGGGGTCCTCCACGAGCGGGGCGGCGGCGCCGGGCAGGACCGGGACGTCGCGGGCGCCGGCGCGGTCCAGGAGGTCGCGTGCGACCGCGACGCCCACGTCGCGCGGGGTGTTGCCGGCGACGACGGTGACGGCCTCCAGGGTGATGGAGGGGGCGGCGAGCGCGAGCCCGAGCGCCAGCCCGTCGTCGATGTCGGAGGCCGGGATCGTGTTTCCGGGGTCGCAGTCGATGATGACGCGCATGGGTACGGTGTGCCCTCTCGTCTACTCTTTGCCGCCGGTGGACGCCAGCGACGCGGTGAATTGGCGCTGGAAGACCAGCAGGATCAGCAGGGGGACGCCGGCGGCCAGGACGGATCCGGCGAACATCTGCCCGTAGTCCACGCCCAGTTCCCCGGCGAAGTCGGCGATGGCCACGGGCGCCACCTTCATCGCCGGGTCGGGGGCGATGAGCAGCGGCCACAGGAACGACTGCCACTGGAACACGAACACCACCAGCCCGGCGCCGACCAGCGACGGGCGCGACAGCGGCAGGTAGATGTGGCGGAACACCCCCCACCACGACAGCCCGTCGATGCGCGCCGCCTCGGCCAGTGAGGGCGGGATGTTGAGGAAGAACTGGCGGAGCAGGAAGATCGCCAGCCCGTTGCCGATCCCGGGCAGCACCAGGCCGAGGTAGGTGTTCTGCATGTCCATCGCGCGAAACGTCGTGGCCAGCGGGATGGCGATGGCCTCGAACGGGATGAGGAAGCTCAGCACCAGCACGGAGAACAGGGCCGAGCGGCCGGGGAACTTCAGCACGGCCAGGGCGAAGGCGGCGGTGGCCGACAGGAACGTGCCGAGCACGACGGTGCAGAACGCCACGATCACCGAGTTGATCATCGCCCAGCGGAACTCCCCGCCGAGCAGGGCGGTGAAGTTGTCGAAGGTGACGGTCTCGGGGATGAGCGTGTGCCAGGACAGCGGGTAGAGGTGGGCGAAGATCTCCTCGCCGGGCCGCAGCGCCGCGCTGAGCGCCCACAGCAGGGGCAGGACCGACAGCAGCGCCGCGGGGATCGCGATCCACAGGGCGCGCCGTCCGGCGCGGATCTCGGCTTCGCCGGTGTGGGCGGCCATGTCGTCAGTCCTTCCCGGGCAGCAGGCGGAACTGCACCACCACGACCGCCAGCACGATCGCGATGAGTACCACGGTCCCCGCCGACGCGGTGGCGGTGTCGCCCGTGACGTAGGCGCGTTCGAACACCTGGTTCATGATCAGATCGGTGGAGCCCTCGGGGCCGCCCTGGGTCAGGATCTGCACGGGGGCGAAGACGAGGAAGTTCGACACGGTGTCGGCGACCAGGACGAACATCAGGGGGCGCCGCAGCCCGGGCAGGGTGATGTGGCGGAAGGTGTTCCACGCGCCCGCGCCGTCGATGGCGGCGGCCTCGTAGAGGCTCCGGGGGATGTCCTTGACCCCGGCGACCAGGAACGTCATCCAGTAGCCGACCCCCACCCAGCTGCACACGACGATGATCGAGAACATTGCCGTGTCCGGGCTGGTCAGGAACGGGATGCTCGGCAGGCCCAGGGCGTTGGCCACACCGTTGAGCGGGCCCTCGGGGCGGAACGCCACCGACCACACGATGGCCGAGACGGTCTGGGGGACCGCGACGGGCAGCAGGATGAGCGTGCGCCACAGGCCGGCGGCGGGGACCCGCTTGCTGAGGGTGACCGCCAGCCACAGGGCCAGGGCGATCTGCAACGGGTTGATGATGACGCCGAACAGCAGGGTGACCTTGAGCGAGCCGATGAAGGTGGGATCGGCGAACAGGCGCTCGAAGGTGTACCAGACGGGGCGCCCGTCCTCCGGGCGCAGGGACGCCGCGATCGCGCTGATCGAGGGCCACAGCCGCAGCAGGGCCAGGGCGATGACGGCGGGCAGCAGCATGGCCGCCGCGGTCGCCCACATCGAGCGCCGCGCGGACGCGCCGAGCGTCCGCCGGCCCCGGTCGGGGGGAGCCCCGTCCTTACGGGGCTGTGCGGGTGCGGTGAGTGTCATGTCTCCTCGGCTTCCACTCGCCGGCCGGGCGGGCCGGGCAGGGTCAGTTCATGTCGCGGTAGCGCTGGAGCAGGTTGTCGAGCTGCTCGTCGGCGCCGCTGAGGGATTCCGCGACATCGGAGCCGTTGCGGATGTCGGAGAACGCCTTGTTGATCGTCGTCTCGAAGTCGACGTAGCCGACGCTGCGGGGCCGGTGCCGGGCGGTCGTCTCCAGCTCGTAGGCGAGCAGTTCGTCGAACCCGGCGACGGAGTCGCCCCCGCTGTCGAGCGTCCGCTCGATGTAGTCGTCGTAGGCGACGGCGTTGGCCGGTGGGAGCGTCATCTGCCCCGTGGTGGCCAGCGCGCCGGCGGAGTCCAGCGACAGGAACCGGGCGAAGGCGCGGGCGTCGTCGGGGTGGGCGCTGTAGGCGCTGACCCCGACCGCCCAGGAGTCCGTGGGGGTCACCGCCTCGCCGCCCGCGAAGTAGGGGTGCGGGGCGATGCCGAAGTCGAGCCCTTCGGCCTCCAGGAACGGGCCGATGCGGCCGGGCCCGCCGACGAAGTAGGCGAGCTGGCCCGAGGTGAACACGTCGGGCATCTGCTGGGGGTCGATCCCGCGCGGCGACAGGCGCGAGGAGTGCAGGCCCGCGTACCAGTCCATGACCTCCCGCCACTGCGGTCCGGCCACGTCGGGGTGCAGAGCGCCCTCGCCCGCCAGGCCGTCGCCCGCCCCGGCGGAGGCGAGCAGGGGCTGGAGCTGGAAGTAGCGGTCCACCTGGTCGAAGCCGAGCCCGTAGCGGGCTCCGGCGTCCTGCGCTTCGCGTCCCTGGTCGGCGACCTCCTCCCAGGTCAGGCGGTCGTCAGGGGCGGCGCCGGGCTCGTCGATGCCGGCCGCGTCCAGCAGGTCGCGGTTGTAGAAGAGGAAGGAGCTGGAGGTCCACAGCGGGTAGGCCCAGACCCTGCCGTCCCAGCTGACGGAGTCCATGGCGGGCCCGACCACGGCTTCGCGGATGGCCTCGGAGTCGTCGCTGACGTCGACCAGGAACCCGCGCTCGGCCTGGGCGGGAACCCGCGGCGGGTCGGCGGCGAAGACGTCGACCGACGTGTCCTGCGCCCCCACCCGCGCCTGGACCTGGGCGTTGAGGTCGTCGAAGGGCACCGGCTGCTCCTCGATGTGCACGTCGGGGTGTTCGGCCTCGAACAGCTCGATCGCGTCGGCGAAGGTCCCGGCGGGCTGGGAGTGCAGGAACCGGATGATCCGGGCCCCGTCGTCGGTGGTGGTGCTGCTGGTGCGCCCGATGCACGCCGTCGCGGCAAGGGCCACGGCGAGCGTTGCGCACAGCACGGCCAGGCCGCGGCGGGCGGCGGGGGTGGCGGACCGCATGCGTGACTCCTCGACTCGTCCAAAACCGGTGCCCCACGACAAAACGTTTTGCATCTCAGCTGGTGGATGTCGTGCCGTGTGAAGCGGTCTCAGACATTAACCACGCGGTGTCCCGCATCACAAGTTGGATCTCACGACGTGGGACGTCGATTCTGGCAGGGGACGGTGCGCCGTCCCCCCTGGGCGGCGCCGGATCCGGATGCGGCGCAGGGGCACCTCCCAGGACGTGACCAGCGCCGACGGACCTTCGAGGCCGGCGCACAGCAGCTCGATGAAGCCCTGCACGGTGCGGTAGCGCCCGCCACTCGGCCGCCCCGCCGTCGTCCCCGGGCACCTGCCGGGTCCAGTGACCGCCACCATGTCGCGGGCCTGGCTGTCGAGGCGGAAGAACTGCTCCGGCTCGTCGGCGGACACCTCAGCGGGGAAGGGGCCGTAGCGGGCGATCTGCTCATCGGAGAGGAATTCATGAGGCATGGGATGGACCGTAGGGGTCCTGAGCTGCCCGGAATCCCGCCGTCACCGAACCGCGGCCCGGGGCAGCTCCTTACCGCCAAATCCTGTAGCCATCCTCCTCTACCCTCGACTACGGCAATTTACAAAAATCTACTTTGTACAGGTGGTGGTATCGGAAAGTCCACCGCCTTTGCAACAGCGAAGACACGAAATGGAGCGGCTACGCCGCACTCATCACGGGTCCGCCTTCTCGCCGATCTGGACGTCCACGTGGACGTGGTCGACATGGCGCAGGATCTCGTTGTCGGGGTCGCCGATGGGCGGCGGCTGGTAGCTCGCCCATCCGCCCTGGGAGTCGCTGATGCTCCAAATGCGGTCGTCGAAGATGACGTTGGCGACGTGGAACTCCTCGGCGTGGGCGACCAGCCAGTGCGCCAGGAGCCACCCCGAGCGCCGGTTCTCCTCGCTGATGGGCCGGAAGAAGAAGTCGACGGCCGCTCCCAGGTAGTGGGCGGAGTCGATGCCGTGGCCCGACGTGAGGCCGCCGGGCTGGAACCCGCCCACGCTCTGCTCGCCGAAGGTCTCGGTCACGGCCGTGAGTACGGCCTGGGCGCGCGGTGTCAGGCCGCTGGCGGTGAAGTCCTCCGACAGCAGGTCGTCGGTGGTGGCGGCGCGGCAGGTGAGGCTGGGGCCCGCGTCGTCGGGCGGCCCTTCGCGCAGCCGCTCCAGCACCGCGGGGTCGATCCCGTAGGTGCTGGGCGCCTTGGCGCCCACGGCCTCCAGCACTACGGCCGTGGTCGCCCGCCGGGCGTCCTCCACCGACAGTCCCACCGACGCGCCGTCCTCGCCCGTGCCGATGTGCACGTCGCACGGCGGGTCGGGCCGTGCGGCCGCGCGTTCGGGTTCGGGTGCCTCCGCGTTCATCGATCGGGACAGCACCAGGTAGGCCCCTGCGGCCAGGACGATGACGGCCGCCAGCGTCGCCGCGACCCTGCGTATCCGACAGGTGAATGTGCTCATACTCCGGACGGTAACCGCGCAGGTCAGACGGGTGAATGCGGCATTCCGGTCATGACGGAAGCATGACTCATATCTTGCGATATCGATCTTCACCCAGCTAAGGAGGGATTTTCCCGACGTCCGGGGTCCCACGGTGCCCGGGACGGCCGTTGTGGTGGGGGCCGTGGTGATGCGGTGGCCGGTCTCATCTGAGAATGGGTGGGCCGCGTGTGGTGCGGGGCCGGTGCGGGACGGCGGGGGTGCGTTGTGGAGCGGTCGTATGTGGTGACCGGTGGGGGCCGGGGTGTGGGACGGGCGGTCGTGGAGCGGCTGGCGGGTGACGGCGCCCATGTGGTGGCGGTGGAGATGGACGGTGCGGCGCTGGAGTGGATGGGCGGGCATCCGGCGCGGGAGCGGCTGGCGGGTGTGGTGGGGGACGCCGGGGACGAGGCGGTGGCGGAGCGGGCGGCCGATCGTGCGGGGGAGCGGGGGCCGCTGGCGGGGTGGGTCAACAACGCTGCGGTCTTCCGGGATGCGTCGGTGCATTCGTCATCGGCGCGTGAGGTGCTGGAACTGATCGGGTTGAACCTCGCGCCGGCGGTGGCGGGGTGCGCGGTGGCGGTGCGGCGGTTCCTGGAGCAGGGCGGGACGGGCGCGGTGGTGAACGTGTCGTCGCATCAGGCGCAGCGGGCGGTTCCGGGGTGTGTGCCCTATGTGACGGCGAAGGCGGGCATCGAGGGCCTGACGCGGGCGCTGGCGGTGGAGTACGGGGCGCGCGGGGTGCGGGTGAACGCGGTGGCGCTGGGGTCGATCGCCACGGAGCGCTATGCGGCGTTCCTGGCCGGGCGCTCGGCGGCCGAGGCGGCGTCCGTCGAGGAGGAGATGGGCCGGCTGCACCCGGTGGGCCGGGTGGGAACGGTGCGGGAGGTGGCGGGGGCGGTGGCGTTCCTGCTGTCGGAGGAGGCCGGGTTCATCAACGGTGCGACGGTCCCGGTCGACGGCGGCCGCGGCGTGCTGGCGCGCGACCCGGAGTCCCACGACGCGCCCGGCGCGGGGTGAGCGGACCGGCCGCGGTCACTGGCGGTGGGGGTCGTCCTGGGCGCGGCCCGCGGTGAGCGCCTGCGGGTGACGGCGGGCCGGGGCCGATGCCGGCTCCGTGCCAGGCGATGCCGAGCCGGGCGGCGACAATGGGGCCGAGCGCGTCGAAGGGTTCGACGACTAGGTCGGCACCCCAGGCGGCGGCCTGGTGGAGGCTGTCATCGATGCCGGGGTCGACGCGGGCGCCGCCGAAGATCTCGCCGATGATCGGAGGCGTGGGGTGGAAGGCGTCGGCGCCGGTGCGGCGGGCCGCCTCTTCGGAGAATTCGTCTGGCATCGCGCCCGCGTCGAGGTATCGGACCTCGGGGGGAGCTCTTCGCTGACCGTGGCCCCGGTACCCGGCGCTGGACAGCACAGCGACGTCGTGGCGGCCTGCGTCGGTCGCCGCCTGCATCAGCGGAACCAGCGGCGGTACGTGGCCGAAGGCGGGGGTTGCGCTGAACAGCGGTGGCGGTGGCGGAGTCGGGGGCGGCGCGGAGCGCCCGGGGGGCGGGCGGCTAGGGCGTCGCGGTGTGCGGGTCCCGGGGGGTCGCGTGGCAGTGGTGGGTGACGCGTTCGATGAGGGCCGTCCAGCTTTCGGCCAGGGGGTGGTCGTCGCCCGGGGGTGCGTGGTCGAGCGCCATGTAGAGCAGCAGGGGGCCTTCCAGCGCGCCGGCGAGTTGGACGGCGAGGGCGTCCAGGTGGGGTGTCGGCAGGTGGGGGAGGCGGAGTTCGGCGAGCAGCATGCGGATGTGGGGGCGGGTTATGCCGGCGGCGCCCGCGGGGGCGGGCTGGCCGGGGTCCATGGCGGCGCGGACGATGGCGTGGTGGGCCAGGAGGAAGGGGATGCGGGCGCGGCCGAAGGCGATCAGGCGCTGTCGGGGGTCGGCGCCGGGGCCCAGTGGCGGGGGGCCGGAGAGGACCTGTTGCTGGAATCGGCTTTCGTTGTCGTCGAGGAGGGCGCGGAAGATGCCGGCGCGGGTGCCGAATCGGCGGAAGACGGTTCCTTTTCCCAGCCCTGCGCGTTCGGCGAGGGCGTCCATGGTGACGTTCTCCGTGCCGTGTTCGGCGATCATCGCGCGGGCGGTCTCGAGGAGGCGTTCGCGGTTGCGTGCGGCGTCGGCGCGTTCGCCGCGCGGCTTTCCGAAGGGCACGAGGGGCACGTTCACAGGAGCAATCTACTTCACAGGGGTGGTCTGCCCTCCGGGATCAAAAGCGGGGTAAAGTCCGTTTATGCTGTGCGGGGTGGCGGCGCCGGGTCGTGCCCTGCACGGCCGCCTATCGCCACTCCGCACCTTGCGGACCCGAAACCCCTGGAGAAGTGAGTCCCATGCACCTGTTCCGACTCGACGCCAGCATCCTTCCGGCCATGTCCACCAGCGCCGAGATCGCCGATCGCGCCGAGGCCGAATGGACCTCCGCCCACCCCGAGGGCACCGTGACCCGCCGCCACCTGGGCACCGCCCCGCTTCCCGCCGACGCCTGGGCGCTGGCCACCACCTCCGGCTCCCTCCCCGAGGCCGAGCGCACCCCGGCCCAGCGCGAAGCGCGCGCCCTCGCCGCCGAACTGGCCGCCGAACTCCAGGACGCCGACGCCGCGATCCTGGCCGTCCCCCTGTACAACTTCGGGGTCTCCCAGCACTTCAAGTCCTACGTCGACCTGGTGATCGCGGGCGCGGGGCCCTCCGCCCCGCTGCTGAAGGGCACCCCGACCGTGGTGGCCACCACGCTGGGCGGCGGCTACGGCCCGGGGACCCCGCGCGAGGGCTGGGACCACTCGACCCCCTACCTGCGGCGCGTCGTCGGCGACATCTGGCAGGCCGACCTCACCCTCATCAAGTGCGAGCTCACCCTCGCCGCGACCACGCCGGGCATGGAGGGCCTCAAGGGCCTGGCCGAGCAGCAGCACGCCCAGGCCCTGGCCGCCGCCGGCGACGCGGGGCGGGTCCTGGCGGGGGTCTGACGGGCGGGCCGGCGTACTCGCCGCGTCGTTGTCGCGGGGGAGCGGCGGCGGGCGGGGGTGCCCCCGGCCGGGCCGGGCCCGGCACCGGCGGGTGTGGGAACAGCCCTGGCAGGTGCGGCGCTGTGCGGCCCGATGCGCGTTCGCGGGTGTCGGCCCCGGTGAGGTAGGGGGCGGTGGCGAGGAGGGCGGCCGTCGGCGCGCCGACGAAGGCCCGGCCGCGAACCGGTCGGGCCCGGATCCCGAGGGGGCGGCAGGGGCCGGGCGCAGTGGCCCGGCCCCTGCCGCGGAGCGGTCAGCCCAGGCGGGACTCGATGGCCTCGATGATCCGCGGGCGCAGCTGCGCGGCGCTGATGACGGCGTCGACGGAGCCGACCTCGACCGCGCGACGGATGTCGTGCACGCGGTCGAACTCCGTCGCCACCTCGCCGAGCTTCTCGGCGCGCACCGAGGAGCGGAGCTCGTCGAGCTGCGCGGTCAGGGCGGCGCGGTCGGCGCCGGAGGCGGTGGCGATACGGGCCTCCAGGCTGCGTACGCGCGGGTCGGCGGCGGTGCGGGCCTTGACGTCGCCGGCGAAGACCACCGCCGCTGCCGGGGCGCCGCCCAGGACCGAGGCGTAGGAGCCCTCGAGCGCCAGGACCGTCATCTGCGGGTTGAGCGCCTTGGAGAACACGACGAAGGCCCCGCCGTGGTAGCGCGAGATCACGCAGAACACGATGGGTCCGCGGAAGTTCACGATCGCGCGGCCGATCTCGGCGCCGTACTCCAGTTGCAGTTTGCGCATGGATTCGGGTGAGCCGTCGAAGCCCGACAGGTTGGCCAGGACCACCAGGGGCCGGTTGCCGCTGGCGGCGTTGATGGCCCGTGCGGCCTTCTTCGACGACCGGGGGAACAGGGTGCCGGCGGTGTAGGTGTCGGGTCCGTCGGTGGGCGGGAAGCCGCGCCGCGCCACGGTCCGCGATTCGATGCCGAGCAGGCAGACCGGGATGCCGCCGAGGTGGACGTCTTGGACGGCGGCCGTTTCGGCGTCGGCCATGCCGGCCCAGCGCTCCAGTACGGGGTGGTCCTGGTCGGAGAGCGCCCGCATGACGGTGCGGATGTCGAACGGTTTCTTGCGGTCGGGGTTGGCGTGTGCGGAGAAGATCTCGCCGACGGTGGTGAAGTCGCTGCCGGCCACGGTGTGGGGGAAGCCGGAGACGTCGCGGTCGGCGGGGTCGGTGGTGGTGGCGCGGCGCGGTGCGTGCTCGCCGGGCGCGATGTAGGTGTGGGCGTAGTGGGACATGAGCACGTCGCGTGCCGCGGCGAGGTTGGGCGCCCAGTACTGGGCCTGGCCGTTGGGGCCCATGACGCGGTCGTAGCCGCCGATGCCGAAGTTGTCCTCGGCGGAGACGCCGCCGGAGAAGTCGAGGGACTGCTTGCCGGTGAGGACCATGGCCGAGTCGGGTGTCATCACCAGGATGCCCTTGGTGTGCATGAGCATCGTGGCTTCGGCGTTCCAGTAGGGCTGGGCGCCGACGTTGATGCCGGCCACGACGATGTTGATCTCGCCGCCGTCCTGGGTGAACTCCACGATGCGTTTGAGTGCGGCGGCCACCCAGTCCATGTTCTCGGTGCCCGATCGCATGGAGATGCGGGCGCCGGAGGACAGGGCGTACCACTCCAGGGGGACCCGCATGTGTTCGGCGAGGTCCAGGGCTGCGATGACGCGGCGGCATTCGGGTTCCGACAGTGCGCCCAGCGACTTGGTGGGGTCGCCGAGCAGGACCACGCGGGTGATGCCGTCGGGGTGCAGGGGGGTGGGTGTGGTGACGACGCCGGCGACGATGGCGGCGGTGTTGTGGCCCTTGGGCCGGTCGACGGGGACGAGTGTGTGGGCGTCGTCGAGGTCGTGTTCGACGAAGTCGCCGAGCAGGCCGGTCAGCTCGTAGGGGTAGACGGTGTTGCGGCCGGCGGCGCGCAGGACCTTCTGCCGGTAGTCGTCGACGGGCTGGATGGGTTCGTCGGAGGGTGCGCCGATGGTGACGTCGATGCCGCCGGTGGCGTCGACGGAGATGCGCACGGCGGTCTTGGTGAGGTCGCCGGTGGCGGGGTCGCGCTGGCGGGCGATGAAGAGGATCTCCTCCAGTCCGGCGCCGGCGGCGGTGGGCAGGACGCGTTGGGCGATGGTCTGGAGTTCGTCGCGGGTGATGTCGCTGGGCGGCCAGACGTAGACCACGATCCGGTTGGTGGACAGGCGCTTGGTGGAGGGCCGTTGTGCTCGGGCGCGGCGGATGGCGTCGAGGCAGGCGGCGACGGTGTCCTCGGCGGTGGGCAGGGCGACCAGCCGGCCGTCGTGTTCGCGCAGTTCGGTGAGGTCGCGTACCTGGGCGAAGGCGACGAGGCGGTCGTCGGCGGGGTTGTCCTTGGCCACGCACTGGAAGAGGTAGACCTCTTCGTCCAGGGACGGCAGCCGGGTGAGGTCGAATTCGCGCAGCCGTTCCAGCTGCATGCGCTGGGCGATGTAGGGGTGCAGGCCGCGGATGAGGCGCTGCTCGGCCATGCCGCCGTCGGGGGAGGGGCGGAAGGTGAAGTGGTGGTGCATGACCGCGCCGCCGCGGCCGGCGACGGTGGTGGTGAGGCGGCGGACGCGCGGGGGCAGCGGGTGGGCGTTGACGGCGTCGTGCAGTGCGGCGGCCATCGCGTCGGGGTCCTCGGGCTGGTTCTCCCAGGCGAGGTAGATGTCGGCGTCGATGGCGTCGGCGCCGCCGGCGGCCTCGGGCAGGCCGCGCAGGGCGCTGCCGAGGGCGTCGAAGGCGACGGCGCTGGAGACGACGCGGGAGTCGGCGCGCTGGGCGGCCACGTAGGTGCAGCCGGCGGCGCGGCTGGTGTGCAGGGCGGTGAGGCCCTTGTTGCCGTAGTAGCGGCGGGTGAGGACCTCCAGCATGACGGCGTTGTCGAGGTCGTGGCGGACGAGGCGCTGGCCCAGCAGCCGCACCAGTGGTTCGGTGCTGCGCACCATGTCGGCGATGCGTTGGGCGCGGTCGGGGGCGTCGGGGTGGGTGTCCAGGTGGCGTAGGTGTTTGCGGACGTCGGCGTAGACGCGGGCGCGGTTGCGGCGCAGCAGGGGTTGGCCGAACCAGGTGAAGACGACGCCGCGGGCGAGGTCGGCGACCATGGGGAAGCGGACCTGTGTGGCGGCCACGAGGTGTTCGAGTGCGAGGCCGGCGGGTTCGCGCAGGGCGGGGTCGGGCGGCGGTTCCTGGAGCCAGGCGCGCAGCAGGGTGGTGATGATGGTGGCGTCGGTGGAGGCGCGCTGCTGGGCCAGGAAGATGCGGAAGACGGCGGCTTCGAGCCCGGGGGAGCGTTCGAGGTCGGTGACGCCGTAGTGGCCGTGGGCCTTGGCGAGCTTGTCCTGGAAGGTCGCGGGCAGGCCGGCGCGTTCGACGTCGAGGCTCTGCAGGTAGGTGTGGAAGTATTCGCGGGCGCTGTGGACGTGGGCGTCGTCGTCGTTGTCCTCGCCGGTGGGCCGGTTGCGGCTGAGTTCGGCGAGGTCGGCGAAGACTTCGGCGAGGTGCAGTTCGTCGGCCAGCGGCCGGTGGCCCTCGCGGGTGGCGTCGGCGCGGGCGGCGAGGTAGCCGTCGAGGACCCGGTGGGGGTCGTAGGGGTCGGTGTCGAAGCCCAGCAGGAGGTTGCGCAGGTCCTCGTGGCCGCGTGCGGCGCGGTCGCGGGCCGGGACGGTCTGGGGGGCGGCGGGCAGGTCGAGTTCGACGGTGGCGGTGGCGGGGGTGTCGGGGGCTTCGGTGTCGGTGAGGGGTTCCAGGCGCAGCAGGGGGGCGCCGGTCTCGACCTGGCTGCCCACGGACACGGCGCATTCGCTCAGCCGCGCTTTGAACGGTGCGCGCAGGACCGTTTCCATCTTCATGCTCTCCAGCACCAGCACCGGGGCGCCGGCGTCGACCTCGGCGCCGACCTTGAGCGGGGTGGCCACCACCAGCGCGGGGGTGGGGGAGCGGACGACGCCGCCTTCGTCGCGGCTGATCCGGTGGGTGACGCCGTCGACCTCGACGAGGTGGGTGGGGCCGTGGGTGCTGGTGAGCAGCCGGTAGCGGGTGCGGTTGACGATGATGCGGCCGGTGTGGCGGTCGAAGCGGTCGAGGTCGACGTCGGCGGTGCGGATGTCGTCGCCGGCTTCGATGCCGACGCGGAAGCGGTGGGCGCCGGTGCGGGCGACGCGCAGGCGGTAGGTGGCGCCGCGGAGTTTGAGGGCGAGGGGGCGGCCGCTCTCGTGCTGGACCTGGGGGCGCCCGCCGAAGGCCGTGGACAGCAGGCGGCGGCGTTCGACGCGTTCGTCCTCTTCGTAGGCGTCGATGGCGGCGGCGGCGAGCGCGACGGCGGAGTGGCGGTGCAGGACGAGCCCGCCCTGGCCGCGGACGCGGTCGATCCAGCCGGTGTCGGCGCGGGCGTCGATGACGTCGGGCTGGTCGAGGAGGTCGAGGACGAAGCTCTTGTTGGTGGCGCCGCCTTCGATGATGACGGTGGTCTGGGCCATGGCGCGGCGCAGCCGGCCCAGGGCCTCGTCGCGGTCGCGGCCGTGGGCGATGATCTTGGCGATCATGGAGTCGAAGTCGGCGGGGATGGTGTCGCCTTCGCTGACGCCGGTGTCGACGCGGATGCCGGGGCCGGCGGGCAGGTCCAGGCGTGCGATGCGGCCGGGGGAGGGGGCGAAGTCGCGGTCGGGGTCTTCGGCGTTGAGGCGGGCCTCGACGGCGTGGCCGCGCTCGGCCGGGGGCGCGCCGTCGAGGCGGCCGCCCGAGGCCACGTGCAGTTGTGCTTTGACCAGGTCGAATCCGGTGGTGGACTCGGTGATGGGGTGTTCGACCTGCAGGCGGGTGTTGACCTCCAGGAACGCGAACAGCTTGTCGCCGGCGTGGTAGAGGAACTCGACGGTGGCCGCTCCGCGGTAGCCGACGGCGACGGCCAGCCGCTCGGCCGAGGACTTGAGTTCGGCGGACTGGGCGGGGGTCAGGACGGGGGAGGCCGATTCCTCGATGACCTTCTGGTTGCGGCGCTGCACCGAGCAGTCGCGCACCCCCAGCGCCCAGGCCGTGCCCTGGCCGTCGGCGATGACCTGGACTTCGACGTGGCGGGCGCCGGTGACCAGGCGCTCCAGGAACACGGTGCCGCTGCCGAAGGCGCGGGCGGCCTCCTGGCGGGTGCGCTCGTAGGCGTCGGTGAGGTCGGCCTCGCCGGTGATGACGCGGATCCCGCGCCCGCCGCCGCCCGCGGTGGCCTTGAGCATGAGGGGGTAGCCGATGCCGGCGGCCGCGGTCAGGGCGTCCTCAAGGGTGTCGACGGCGCCGCGGCTCCACGGTGCGACCGGGACGCCGACCTCCTCGGCGATCAGCTTGGCGCCGATCTTGTCGCCGAGTTTGCGCATGGCGTCGGCGCTGGGGCCGATGAAGGTGACGCCGATGGTGTCGCACAGCTCCGCGAAGGCCGGGTCCTCGGCGACGAAGCCCCAGCCGACCCACGCGGCGTCGGCGCCGCTGTCCAGGAGTGCGCGCTTGAGGACGTCGAGGTCGAGGTAGGGGCGGGCGGACGCGGGGCCGAGGTCGTAGGACAGGTCGGCTTCGCGGACGAAGGCGGCCGTGCGGTCGACGTCGGTGTGCAGGGCGACGGTCTCGATCCGTGTCCCGGTCTCCGCGGTGATGTCCCGTGCGGCGCGGATGAGCCGCATGGCGGCCTCCCCACGGTTGACGATGGCGATGCGACTGAACACCCGAGCGTGCCCTTCTGTAGACCAACGGTGCGGCGCTGGGACACGGCGGTCCCGGCAGTATCACCCTTCCGTCTGAGGGGCGTCGGCGCCATGTCGCAGACCTCGCACGATACGCGCTTGGAGTTGTGGGAATCGTCCAAAAACCGTCGCCGGCGGCCGGTCGCGGCGGGAGAGCGGGCCTGGCGGCCGTGGCGCCGCCGAGCGCGTGCGCGCCGTCGCCGGCGGCGGTCGGGGATTTCGGGGATGTCGCTGTGCTCTGCCAGACTCGTCGCCCGAGCCGCCCGCCCTCGGGCCCGACAGGAGGGGAGACCCGCCATGAGTCCGCGACCGCCCGATCTGGACCGCCTCTTCACCGACGGGGGTGAGCATGGTCTGAGCAGCGGCCACACGGCGACCGTGCGCATCGTGGCGGGTCCCGACCTGCGGCTGCCCAGCGGCCGGCTGGTGGCCTGCGAACCGGGGACCCGGTTTCCCGAGGGCGCGCGGCGCGCCACGTTCGTCCAGCGGGTGGAGCCGGGCGCCTACCCGGTCGAACTGGCCGTGGCCGATGTCGCCGGGCTGGGCCCGCGGGGTGCCGGGCTGCCCTACATCGCCGCGGCGCGGCTGGCCGTGCGGCGCGAGCCGGTCGCCGCATGGCGGCCGGCGCTGCTGGAGGGCCAGGACGAGGCGGACCTGGACGACGGCGCGTACTACGGCTACCCGGTGGACGCCGGCGTGGGCGCGTTCGGGTCGACGGAGGTGTTCGACTCCCTCAGCGGTCCCGGCGCCGACGACGATACCGCCGAGGACGTGTGGGACCTGACGCACGACCTGGAGGACCACGACAGGGCCGGGGCGTACACCGACCCGGTGACGGGCGCCAACGTCGTCTTCTTCTGCACCGGCGAGGGCGACGGCCACTACGGCACCTGGGTGGGCTACACGGCCGGGGGCGCGGTGGCCTGCTTCGTCACCGTCTTCATGTTCGTGTCCGGCGCGGGCGGCCCCGGCGGGGAGGGCGAGGAGGACCGCGCGCGCGACCGCGGCCCCCTCGGCCCGGCCCCGGCGCCGTAGACGCCGTCGCCCCTCGCCGGAGCTGCCGGGCCGGCCTCCACGTTGACCTGAACGACGGTTGAGGTTCTAGGGTCCGGGGTGAGACCGCGGAACCGCGGGGCCGACAACGGGGGAGACGACGATGATCCTGGTGACCGGCGCGACCGGCAACATCGGCCGCGCGCTGCTGGGCAGGCTCGGCAGCGGTGGCGGGGCCCGGGCGCGGGGCCTGACCCGCGACACCGCCCGGGCCGCGCTGCCCGCCGGGGTGCAGGCGGTCGAGGGCGACCTCGCCCGACCGGCGACGCTGGCCCCGGCGCTCGAGGGGGTGCGCGCCCTGGTCCTGCTCCAGGGGATGGGCGACGACACCGCGGTACTGGAGGCGGCCCGGCACGCGGGCGCGGGCCACGTGGTGCTCGTGTCCTCCATCACGGTGGAGACCCACCCCCACCTGCCCGCCGCCCGGCAGAACCGGGCCGTGGAGGACGCGCTGAAGGCCACCGGCATGGACTGGACCATCCTGCGGCCGACGCAGTTCGCCTCCAACGCCCTGTGGTGGGCGCCGGAGATCCGCGAGGGGGGCGCCGTGCGCGCGCCCTACCCCGACATCGGCCTCCCCGCCGTCCACCCCGCCGACATCGCGGACGTGGCGGCGGCGGCCCTGGCGGATCCGGCCGGCCACCGCGGCGCCGTCCACGCGCTGACCGGACCGGCGCGCGTAACGGTGCGCGAGCAGGTGGCGGCGATCGCCGCGGAGGTGGGGCGCGACCTGTCGGTCGCCGCGATCGCCCGCGACGAGGCCCACCGGAACATGGCGGCGTCGATGGGCGCGCAGACCGCGGACGCGGTGCTGGACCTCATGGGCGGCGACGTCAACGAGCCGCTGCTGCGGGTACGCGACACCGTCGAGCGGGTCACGACCACCCCGGCGCGCACGTTCCGACAGTGGGCCGCCGAGAACACCGCCGCCTTCGCCTGAGCCGGGTAGGGGAGAGAAGCTCGGCGGCATCTGTGTGATGCCGTCGCGCTGCCGTGACACGGTGGCCGCCAGGTTGGCGGCCACCGAGGGCGTCCGGTGGGGACAGTAGCCCCACCGGAGTGTCACGGCAGGCGTTCGATGGGGGCCTTGGGTAGGAATCGCGCCCAGAATGCCTCATCTGCGGCCGTTACGATGGGCCAGCCCTCGTAGTGGCTTGCCGCAACGTTGACGACGTGGGCGTCGGCGGGGGAAATTCCTTCATTTCGCCATCGGGTCGCCGTGAGAGCGACCAGCGGGGCGGTTTCCCTGTCGAGCTTGCCGTACGTGAACACCGCGTCGTCGAGTCGCGCCTCCACCGACTCGGCCTGCTTCATCGAGATTCCGAAGAGACCCGACGTCAGCGCGAGGGCTGGTACGTGGAGAGTGATGACTCGATCGATGGCGATATCGACCAGCGTCGCCATGTAGACGGACCCGTTGGCCCAGGCGCTGATCGCTGAGGCCGTGAGGATCTTGCCGCCGATCACTCCGCCACCTCATCGGTGTCGCCGCCGGTGATGCGCAGCGCCCATGCCCGAGCACGTTCGTACTCCTCGGGGTCGCGGGCTTTGGCGTCGATGACATCCTGCCTGATGAGAATTCGGGCACGTTCTTGGCGGTGCTTCTTCTCTGCGATCGCGTCGTTGACCCACGCCGAGATCGAACGGGCCTCCCCTGATTCCACCGCTGACTCAGCGGTGGCCAACAGGTCGGGGTCGAGTGTGACTGTCACGCGCCTCTTCACCTCGCTCATACTTTCATCATACTTATGTCTCGCGGGGTTGCACCCCGCGACAGAAGAAAACTAGCGGCGCCGCGACCGCGGGATGCGGATAATCGCCCCCATGAGCGACACCGACCCCAAAGAACTCGTTCGCCGGGGATATAACGCCGTCTCCCGACGGTATCGGGGCGACGCGGACCGGCCCGAAACCCATATGGCGTGGGTGGAGGCGCTGGCCGGGCGATTGCCCGCCGGGGGCCGGGTGCTGGACCTGGGGTGCGGCAACGGGGTCCCCGTGGCACGCGAGCTGTGCGCCCGGGGGTTCGCCGTGACCGGCGTCGACACCAGCGAGGTGCAGGTGGCGCGGGCGCGGGAACTGGTGCCCGGGGCCGAGTTCACCCGCGCCGACGCCGGATCGCTGGCGTTCACCGAGGGGTCCGTGGACGCGGTGGTGTGCCTGTACATGCTGATCCACCTGCCGCTGGCCGAGCAGCGGCTGTTGCTGGCCCGGGTGGGGCGCTGGCTGCGCCCCGGCGGGCGCGCGGGCGTGGGAGGGAACACAGCAGGACTGGCTGGGCGGGGGAGCGCCGATGTGGTGGTGCCAGGGCGGCGCGGACGACTACCGGGAATGGATCACCGCGGCCGGCCTGGTGGTGGCCGAGGAGGGGTTCGCCCCGGAGGGCGCGGGCGGCCACGCCGTGTTCTGGGCCCGCCGCTGAACCACCGCCCCCCACCCGGCCGTACGACCGGCGCGGTGGGACCGGGCCGGCGGCGCGCGAAGCCGCCGCGCAGTCCACCGGGACCGCCTGTGCCGCCCACGGCCCGCCCCGGCACCGGCCGCGTCCTGGCGGGCGACCGCGACGCCCCTGGTTCGCCCCGAGCGGCTCGCGCGCACCTCGAAGGCGTCCCGGAACCGCGGGACCGGCCGCTGACGCCCCCGCCCGCGCCGATGCGCTGCGCGGCACCGCGCCACCACCCCCCCGGTCTTCGGCCGCCCGCCCACGCCGCTGGTGGCCCGCCTCCTCGGGCTCCGCCCCGCGCTCCCCGAACCGGACACGGCCACACCGGCCTCGGCGGCCCGGCTCACCAGGGCGCATCCACCGGGTCACGGGGATGCGGGGGCGCGCGCCTCGATGAGGAAGCGGGTCGTGGTGGCGGTGAAGGGGCCGTGGGCGCGGATGTGGTCGTGCAGGGCGCGCAGCTGGGGCAGGTAGCGCTCGACGGTGAACCCGGGGACCATCCACACCACCTTGCGCAGGAAGTACACGACGGCGCCGATGTCGTGGAACTCGGTGCGCAGCGCCTCGCTGCGCAGGTCGGTCACCCGCAGGCCGGCGGCCTCGGCCCCGCGCCGGGCGTGGTCGGGGTGGCGGGCCTCGCGGACGCGGCGCGGCTGGGGGCCCAGGAAGTACTCGACGAGCTCGAAGACGCTGGCCGGACCGACCTGCTGGGAGAAGTAGGTGCCCGAGGGCCGCAGGACCCGGGCGACCTCGCCCCAGGCCACGCTGACGGGGTGGCGGCTGACGACGAGGTCGAAGACGTCGTCGGCGAAGGGGAGGGGGTCGTGGGCGCCGTGGGCGACCACCGCGATGCCGCGCGGGTGCAGGAGCCGTGCCGCGCGGGCGAGGCTGGGGGGCCAGGACTCGGTGGCGACGGTCAGCGGGGCCGGGGAGCCGATGCCGGCCAGGACCTCGCCGCCGCCGGTCTCGATGTCCAGGGCGACCGACGCCCGCTCCATGCGCGCGCCCATGGAGCGCTGGTAGCCCCACGACGGCCGCTGCTCGGCGGCCCGGCCCCGCAACCAGGAGAAGTCCCAGCCGTCGACGGGGGCGGAGGCGGCCTCGCCCACCAGGTCCTCGAACGCGTGCGACATGGACCGATCGTGCCACCGCGGACCGCGCCTGGGCCAGCCGGTTTCCGCGGGCTGTGGACGGCCCCGGCCGCGAGCGCCCCCGCCGGGCGGCGCTCCATGCGCGCGCCCACGCAATGCCGCCACGGCACCGCCGCCACACCCCGGGGCGTCGTCCCCGCCGCACCCGCCCGCACCCGGTAGCCTGGCGCTTCGCCGCCGGGAGACGAGGGGGACCCGTGCGTCCGACCGTTGTGCTGTTCACCCGCGACCTGCGCGTGGGCGACCACCCCGCCCTGGCCGCCGCGGCGGCGCGCGGCGGTCCGGTCGTCCCGCTGTTCGTCCTGGACCCCGCGGTCCTCGCCCGCTCCGCCCGCAACCGCACCGCCTACCTGCTGGAGGCGCTGGCCGAGCTGCGCGACGGCCTGACCGCCGCAGGCGGCGACCTGGTCGTGCGCGAGGGCGACACCGTCACCGAGACCCTGCGCGTCGCCGCGGCCGCCGACGCCGGCCTGGTGCACCTGAGCGCCGACGTCAGCTCCTTCGCCCGCGACCGCGCCGCCCGCCTGCGCGAGCGCGCCGGGCAGGCGGGCGTGCGCGTCGAGGAGTTCCCCGGTGTCACGGTCGTGCCCCCGGGCGCGGTGGTGCCCGCCGGCGGCGGCCACTACCGGGTCTTCACCCCCTACTGGCGGGCGTGGCGGGCGTGTGGCTGGCGTGAACCGGTCCCGGCCCCGCGGCGGCTGCGCCTGCCCGAGGGCATCGCGCCGGGGCGGCTGCCCGCCACGGCGCCCCCGGGCGCGGGCGGGACCGGCCGACTGTCTGCGAACCGGCAGCAGGGCGGCGAGCGCCGCGCCCGGCGGCGGATGCGCGCCTGGCTGGACTCCGGTATCGCCGACTACGAGCGCTTCCACGACGACCTGGCGGCCGCCGCGACCTCGCAGCTCAGCGCGGATCTGCGGTTCGGGTGCACCTCGCCCCTGGAACTGGCGCGGGCGGCCCGCGACCGGCCCGGGGGCGCGCCGTTCGTCCGCCAACTGGCCTGGCGCGACTTCCACCACCAGGTCACCGCCGCCTTCCCCGGCATCGGCCGCCGCGACTACCGGCCGCGCGACATCGCCTGGCGCCGGGACCCCGGCGCGCTGGCCGCGTGGTGCGAGGGCCGCACGGGGGTGCCCATCGTCGACGCTGGCATGCGCCAGCTCCTCGACGAGGGGTTCATGCACAACCGGGCGCGGCTGATCACCGCCGCGTTCCTCACCCGCGAGCTGCGCATCCACTGGACGCACGGCGGCGACCACTTCCATGCCCTGCTCACCGACGGCGACATCGCCGACAACTACGGCAACTGGCAGTGGGTGGCCGGGACCGGCAACGACACCCGCCCCAACCGGGCGTTCAACCTCCTGCGCCAGGCCAAGAGGTTCGACCCCGACGGCGCCTACGTCCGCCGCCACGTGCCCGAACTCTCCGGTGTCCGGGACCGGCGGGTCCACACCCCCTGGCTCCTCGCAGACCCCGTCGCCGGCTACCCGCCCCCGCTGGCGGTCAGGGCAGGGGGCGGGTGAGGAGCGGGGAGTGCGGCCCGCCCTGGCGCCCGCAGGGGCGACCGCCTCTCCCGGGGTTCACCGGAGCCCGGAGCCGTGACGGCGCGGGCCACCGAACCGCGTGAGGGCGCCCGGCCGCAGGACTCGCCCGGCCCCGGTGGTGACACCGATGCCCGACGACCGGCCGAGCACGGACGCGCCGGCGGCGCCGCCGGCGACCGGACAGGGCCCAGGCTCCTGAAGCTCGCGCACGCTACTTCTCCCGGAACCGCACCGGGGACTTCCGCACGTGGTCCTCGGCCGCGGCGCGGATGGCGCGTACGCATGCGACGACAGCGGGATGCCCGCCGGATCCGCGGCGGTAGGCGATCCGGGTCCTGCGCCGCGCCGCCAGCGGCAAAAGGCGCACACCGCCCGGGAGCCGGCCGGCGCCGAGCTGCGGTACCAGGGCCACACCCTGGTCGGCCGCGACCAGCGTCAGCACGGCGGTGAAATCATCCACGTGGTGGCGTATCCGCGGCGTGAATCCCGCCGACCGGCAGGCGCGCATGGCCACGGTGTGGCAGAGGGTGCCCGGCGAGGCCACGATCCAATCCGCGTCCCGGTATCCGCCGACCGGATCGGAGGGTGCCGTGGCGTCGTCTGCGCCGGGAACCGCGAGGAAGACCGTCTCATCCAGCAGGGGCGTCGAGTCGAGCGTCGGGTCGGGTTCGGCAGGCGCCAGGTCGTAGTCGTGCAGCAGTGCCACATCGAGCCGCCGCTCCCGCAGCGCTTCGGGGGCGGCGGCCGGATCCAGTTCGGTGACCATCAGATCGAGCCCCGGATGGTCGCGGCCAAGCGTAACCAGCGCCGTCGGCAACAGGGTGTGCACGGCGGTCGGGAATGCTCCGATCTGCACCATCCCGCTCAGGCCGGTCCGGGCTGCGGCGAGGCTCGCTGAGGCCGCCTCGAGCGCGGCGAGCACGGCTTCGGTGTGCTCGGCCAGCGCGACGCCCGCCGGGGTGAGGGCGACGCCGCGGCCGGACTTCTCCAGCAGCGGTACCCCCGCCTCCCGTTGCAGCGCCGTGAGCTGCTGGGACACGGCCGACGGCGTGTAGGTGTGGGCCTGGGCCACCGCGGCGATGGTGCCGAGTCTGGCCAGATCGCGGAGCAGCCGCAGACGCCGAATGTCGAGCATGAGCAGAGCTTATGTATGACTCCAATAATCGGAACTGGTCCTTCACATTTGCCCGGGCCACGATGGCTCCCATGACACTCAATGGTCTCTATGTCCCATTGGTCACCCCGTTCGACGCCTCCGGCGAGGTGGCGCTCGGCGCACTGGAGCTGCTCGCGCGGCGGCTGCTCGCCGACGGCGCGGCGGGCCTGGTCGCGCTGGGCACTACGGGGGAACCCGGCGCGCTGACGGATGCGGAGAAGCAGGACGTGATCGGGGTGGCGGCCCGGGTCTGCCGGGAGCGGTCGGCGCCGCTCGTGGTGGGCGCCGCCACGGCGGAGGAGCTGCGGCGGTTGGGCGAGCATCCGCAGGTCGCCGCCGCTCTGACGGTGGTGCCCCCGTTCGTCCGCCCCGGCGAAGAGGGCGTTCTCGCGCACTTCGCGCACCTCGCCGAGCTGAGCCCGGTGCCTCTCATCGCCTACGACGTCCCGTACCGCACGGGCCAGTACCTGTCGGCCGGGGCACTGCGCAGGCTCGCCGCGATCCCCGGCATCGCCGGGGTGAAGTCCTCGCCCGGCGGGATCAACGACGACACCATCGTCCTGCTGGCCGACCCGCCTGCGGGGTTCGCGGTCCTCGGCGGCGATGATCCCTACATATCGCCGCTGCTGGCACTGGGCGCGCACGGCGCCATCGCGGCCTCGGCGCTGGTCGCCACCGCCGACTTCGCGCGGCTCGTCACCGCGTGGCGGGCCGGCGAGGTGTCCGAAGCACGAGCCCTCGGCCACCGCCTGGCGCTGCTCTCGCTCCGGTTGTTCGCCGAGCCCAACCCCACGGTGATCAAAGCCGTGCTGCACGCGCAGGGCAGTATCCCCACCCTCGCCGTACGGTTGCCGCTGCTGGCCGCATCACCCGACACGGTGGCAGCGGCGCTGGAGTCCCTGGAGCGCAGGGGCGGAGTCGGCACGCAACGTTGAGTTTCGATTGCCCGCACCTACCCGGGGACGCCGCAAGGAGGTCCTGGCGGTGGAGCCCGGTCAGGGCGGGCCCACCGGGTCCTCGGCGC
Source organism: Nocardiopsis mangrovi (assembly GCF_042653925.1). Classification (NCBI taxonomy): domain Bacteria; kingdom Bacillati; phylum Actinomycetota; class Actinomycetes; order Streptosporangiales; family Nocardiopsidaceae; genus Nocardiopsis; species Nocardiopsis mangrovi. The sequence continues at coordinate 163,242 of NZ_JBHSFQ010000007.1, read as the reverse complement.
CCTCACCGGCCGCCTCCAACGGCGCCCCCGCACCACCCGGCGCCTCCGGCTCCGTCAGCGACCGCGCCGCCACCACATCGGCCGCGTCGCCCACGATCTTGGAGAAGTTGTCGGGCTGGTCCAGGCTCACCATGTGCCCGGCCCGCGGCACGTTGATCAGCCGCCCGTCGGCGCAGGCGTGCAGGAACCGCTTCTCATGGATCCGGAAGTGGTCGCGCGCACCGTTGACCAGCCACACCGGCCCCGGATAGGCCGACAGCGCCCCCAAGACGTCCATATCGGCGATCTCATCGATCACCGAGCGCGCCGCCTCCATCGCCAGCCCCCCGTCCAGGACCGCCCGCGCCCCCTCGCCCGGCAGCGTCAGCCGGTGGAACCGCTCGTTGACCGCCTGCCCCTTATCGGGCAGGCGGTCCAGCAGCGCCGCCGGGATCCGGTAGACCTGCGCCAGCGACTGGGCCGGCCGCGCCGTGCAACTGGCCGCCACCAGCCCCGCCACCCGCTCCGGAGCCGCGGCCGCGGCGGCGATGGACACGAACCCGCCCATACTCAGCCCCACCACCAGGGCCCGCCCGCCCACCGAGTCCACCGCGTCGGCCACCGCCTCGGCCGCCCCGCCCAGCGTGAACGGCTCGCCCCGGCGCGACCCGTGCCCGGGCAGGTCCGGCGCGCAGACACGGCGCCCCTGCGCCCGCAGCGCCGCCACCTGCGGACGCCACATACTGCCCGACAGCCGCAGCCCGTGGACCAACACGATCGCAACGCCCATCTGCGCACTCCCGTCCTCGTCTCGACGCCCGCCGCGGCCCGGCCCGCCTACGACCCGTACACGACCGTCACCGGCGCATGGTCCGACCACCGCTCCGTATGCGCGGCGGCGCGCTCCACCCGCGTCGTGCGCGCCCGCGCCGCCAGCCCCGGGGTGGCCACGTGGTAGTCGATACGCCAGCCGGTGTCGTTGTCGAAGGCCCGCCCGCGATAGGACCACCACGAATACGGGCCGTCTCCCTCACCCACCAGTTCCCGCACCACATCGACATACCCCGCCTCGCCGAACACCCTCGACAGCCATTCCCGCTCCTGCGGCAGGAACCCCGCGTTCTTCCGGTTGCCCCGCCAGTTGCGCAGGTCGACCTCGCGGTGGGCGATGTTCCAGTCCCCGCACACCACCAGCTCACGCCCCTCGCGCTCCACCTCGGCGCGCCGGCGCACCAGGAACGCGAGGAACTCGGCCATGAACCGCTCCTTCTCCTCCTGGCGGTCGGTGCCCACCTCACCCGAGGGCAGGTACAGGCTGGCCACCGTCACCCCGTCCAGGTCGGCCTCGGCGTAGCGGCCCGCGCCGTCGAACTCCGCCGACCCGAACCCCACCCGCACCGCATCGGGGCGCGCCCGCGTGTACAGCGCCACACCGGCCCGGCCCTTGGCCTCCGCCGGCGCGATCAGCACATGCCACCCCTGGGGCGCACCCACCTCGGCGGGCAGCTGGTCGGGGGAGGCCCGCGTCTCCTGCAGGCACACCACATCGGCATCGGTGTCCGCCAGCCACTGCACGAACCCCTTGCGCCCCGCGGCGCGCAACCCGTTCACGTTCACCGTGGAAATCGTCGTCAGCACGTGCGCCAGCGTAGCCAACCCCGCACCTCACACCGGTTCGCCCGCACCCTGCGGGAGTGTCCGGTCCTGGGCCAGCCGCCGCAGCACACCATAGGTGCGGTTGGAGCGCGCGGCCTCGCGCTGCGCCGACGCCGTCACATCGATATAGGACTGCGAGGAGGTGATGGAGGTGTGCCCCAGCAGCCGCATGATCTCGGTCACCGACGCGCCGTCCTCGGCCAGGCGCGTGGCGAAGGTGTGGCGCAGGGCGTGCACCAGCGTGCCGCGCGCCACCCGGTCGTGCACACCGGCGTGCTTGTAGCACTGGCGCACCAGGTACTGCAGCCCGCCGCGGCGCAGCCCCTGGCCCCGGTTGTCCACCAGCAGCGGATCGGCGGCCTTGGCCGCGCGGCCAAGGCGGGCCGCGCGCGTGCGCAGGTAGACCTCGATCAACGCCTCCAGCGGAGGCTCGATGGGCAGCGACCGCGTCTTGCCGCCCTTGCCGACCACCCGCACCCGCCGCTCACCGGGCCGCCCGCCGATCGACTCCACCCGCAGCGCCAGCATCTCCGCCGACCGCAGGCCCGTGAGCAGCGCCAGCGCCAGCACCGCGATATCGCGCTCGGGCCAGGGATCGCGCGCCCGCCGGCACCCCTGGGCCAGCGCCTCCAGCAACCGCTCGGGCGTGTCCTCGCCCAGCAGCGGTTTGGGCTGGGCCGGCGCCAGGCGCGGGCGCCGCACCGCCGGCATCGGGTTGCCCTCCACCACCCCCTCGGCGACCCAGAACCCGAAGAACCCGTTCCACGTCGACCAGGCGCGCACCACACTGGAGGCCGCGCGCTCGGCGGCGAAATCGGCGAAGGCCCGCCGCAGCACCGGCCCTGTCAGATCGCCCAGGAGCAGACCGGACCGATCACCCCCCTGCGCGGCGGCCACACAGTCCAGCACCCCTACGAGGTCGCGCCGGTAGGCGGCCAGGGTGTGCGGCGACGGCTTGGCCGCCCCCCGCGCCACCAGGTACTCCTCGACCGCCGCCACCGCACCCCTCGGCGGTGTCCCGCCGCCCGTCGCCGCACTCATACCCGCATGCCTTCCCGTTCCCTGCCCGCCCTCACACCCGCCACCGCGGCGTGTTCGAACACCACCGGCACCGCTGTTCGACCGCCGCCACCGACCCTAGCGGTGCGCCGTCCGCGACGCGGGGGGCGAGCACCGCCGCCCCCACCGAGGACCATCGGGGTCGGGCGGTGCGCAGGCGCCTCCCGTGGGGACCGGACGGCCCGGGGTGGCGCCGGCGGAGGCGTTCCGGCCGGTGCCGGCCGGGACTCCGGCCAGGCCGCGGGAACGGCGGCCGCGCCCTCGGCCGAAAATCCCTGGCCCCGCGCACCCGCGCATCACTACCCTCCTTCGCGGCCCGGAGACCGAGTGGGGCCGGACAAGGGGGAGCACATGATCAGGGAGGCCACCACCGAGGACGTGGCGGCGGCCGCGGACACCCTGGCGGCGGCGTTCGCGGACTATCCGTTCACCCGGCACACGATCTCCGCGAACGGCCACCTCACCCGGCTGCGCGAGTTCCAGCGGATCTTCATCGCCGAGGTCGGCCTGCCCCACGGCCGTGTCCGGCTCTCCGACGACGCGGCCGCCGTGGCCGTGTGGTCGACCCCTGGTTCCGGAGGGCCCGCGCGGTGCTGGAGCGCCTGCTGCCCACCCTGATCGACCCGGCCGGCGACCGGGCCGGCGCCTACGCGTCGGCGGAGGCGGCCATGGCGCGCCACCGGCCCCCGGCCCGGTGTGGTTCCCGGGCACGGTCGGGGTCCGCCCCCAGGCCCGGGGCCGCGGGCTGGGACGGCGGATCATCGAGGCCGGGCTGCGCGAGGCCGACGCCGCGCGCATCCCCGCCTTCCTGGAGACCTCCGCCCCTGAGAACGTGCGCCTGTACAGGTCGCTGGGGTTCACGGTGGGCGCCGAGTACGCCTTGCCCGATGGCGGTCCCCGCACCTGGGCGATGTCGCGTCCCGTGGGGGCCCCGCACCCGCCGGGCCATGGGGCCGCCGGGTGACCCCCGCCGCAGCGGCGTGTTCGAACACCACCGGCACCGCTGTTGGACCGCCGCTGCGGCCCGGGCGGGCGGATCGCGCGCCGGGGCCGTGCGGACGGCACGTCGCAAGACCTGAGGTCACGGCGCGGCGAGGGGGAGGACACGGCGGAACTTGCCGCCCGACGACCGCTGCGGCGGCTCCTCGGCGCGCACCACCGTGACACCGCCCGCCCCGTGCCCGGCCAGCAGGGCGCCGAGCGCGTCGAGCACCGTCCGCCACACCCCCGCTGTATCGGCGCCGTCGGCGGCCGCCAGGCGGACGCGCAGCTCGCTGGGCCCGGTCTGGACGATCTGGAACCGCTCGACACCGGGGAGGCGGTCCAGCAGGACGCCGAAGACCATGGGGGACAGGTCGACGTGCTCGCCGCCGCCGGTGGCGAAGGTGAGCACATCGGCGGCCCGGCCCCGCACCCGCATCGCGGGCAGCGGGTTGCCGCACGGGCAGGGCTCGGGGCGCACCAGGACGCTGTCGCCCAGGTCGTAGCGCAGGATCGGCTGGACGCGGTTGGCCAGGTTGCTGATGAGGACCGTGTGCGAGGGCTCACCCGGCGCGACCGGCCGGTGGTCGGCGTCGACCGGCTCGGCCAGGGCCCAGTCGCTGTTGAGGTGGTACCAGCACTGCGCGCAGCCGACACTGAGGAAGCCGCACTCGGTGGAGGCGTAGGCGGCGCGCACCTGGGCGCCGAACGCGGAGGCGAGCTCGTCGCGGGCCTTGCCCGTCATCGTCTCACCGCCGGCGATGACGACCCCCGGGCGGATGCGCAGCCGCCCCGCCCGCTGTTCGCCGGCCAGCACCGTGAGCATGCTCAGGAACCCGGAGAGGGTGGCGGGCCGGTACCGGTTGAGTTCTGCCACCAGGTCCTCCAGCGGCTGCTCGATCGAGAAGACCCGCAGGATCCGCCCCGCCCACGGGTGGTCGAGGCGGAACCGGGCCGTGGCGGCCACCGTGGAGAAATGGCCGCCGGGCGCGGTGACCACGGCCGTGCGCCCGGCGCGCGCGAGCATGCGGGCGGCGTCGGCGGCGCCGAGGCCCCCACTGGTGCGCGCCCCCAGGGCGGTGTGCACGGCCAGGTGGCGTTCGTCCATCAGGAACAGACCGCGCACGCCGCTGGTGCCGGAGCTGGTGGCCACCAGGTACCGCCCCTGGAAGCGCGCGCCGACCAGGAGGGGGTCGGAGACGAACGCCTGAACCCGGTCGAGGGTGACCTCGCGGTCGGTGGGCCAGTCGTCGAAGCGGGCCATCAGCGCCTTCTTGTCGGTGGCCGGCAGCAGCGCCGGGTCCTCGACGTGGTCGGGCAGGCCCTGGTAGAGCTCGCGGTAGTAGGGCGAGTTCGCGCGGGCGTAGGCCACGAGATCGGCCAGGCGGGCGCGCCGCCGCCGGGCGAGTGCGGCGGGGCCCTGCCGAAGGGCGCGTCGTGCGTCGCGGGCGAGCGCCCAGGGGGTCTCGGTCATGGTGGGCTGGTCCTCTCTGCGGTGATCGGGCGCCGCCCCTTCTGGGGCGGCGGGACCACCGGTGCCGGTCGGCCCGGGGGAGGGGCGGGCGGACGCCGGTGGCGTCGGGAGCGGTCGCCCCTAGCGCCGGCCGGCGCTAGGGGTTCTCGGTGGGCACCTGCACCGACAGCAGCCCGTTGAGCGCGACGTCGAGGCCGTGCCGGCTGGCCTGCCACAGCTCCTCCTGGGACCTGCCCAGCCGGACGCTGGCGAGCCCGGCCTGCTGGAGCGCGCCGATGAGGGCGCCGGTCATCGCCGCGGCGGTGATGGGGTCGAGCCGGCCGGGGAACGCCTTGAGCAGTTCGTCGGCCATTCGCTCCTGGAGGTTCAACATCACATAGAGCGCCTTGGCCTGGAGAGCGGGCGTGGACATCACCAGCCGCGCGGGCGCCGACACCTCGTGGGAGTCGCGGGCGGGAACCAGGGGGCGGCGGTAGGCGGCGTAGTCGCCGACCATCCGCGCCAGCACCTCGCCGGGGCCCTCGTGCGGCTGCCGTCGCGCGATCGCGCCGAGCAGCACGTCGAAGTTGCGCTCCACGTCGACGAACAGCACGTCGTCCTTGCCGCGGAAGTAGCTGGCGAAGGTCTTGGGGTCGATGTCGGCCGCCGCTGCGATCTGCGCCATGGTGGTCTGCTCATACCCCTGCTCCTCGAACAGCCGGATCGCCTCCGCGACGATCCGCTGCCGGGTCAGCCGCTTCTTCCGCTCACGCCGAGACTCCTGCATGACGCGAATATACATCGAATGTAATTTTCCTGGAACAGGTATTTATCCCTGTGGCTGGCGAAAATCGCTGCGGCTGCGGGCCTGCCCGCGCCCGGGCTCCATCGGTGGTGCTCCTGAGGGCACCGCCCGCCCCCGGGCCCGGCCGCGCACACAGCCGCCCCATCGGCAGGTGGACCCGCCCAACCAGCAGCGCACGGACATCCTCGACACGCCGGCCGGCGCAGCGACCACCGCGGAGAAGGCGCAGCGTCTCAGCGCCACGACCGGCTCCGGCCGCGCCGGCCCGCGGCCCCCGATCGCACGGACCCGGCGACCCACCCCCACGCCGCCGCGCACGCCGTCGAGAACAGCGAGCCGGGACAGCCGACCCGCGGGCGCGGCCGGGACCTACGGGATCCGGCGCGCCGCCGCCAGCGACACCGCGTGTACCAGCGCCTCCAACGGGCCGCGCAGGCCCGTCGCCCGCCACAGCCCCGCGCCCACCAGCGCACCCACCACCACGGTCAGCGCCAGATCGGTGGCCACGAAGGACAGCGCCCCGCCCTCCAGCAGCCCATTGCCGGCCACCCAGATCACCAGGACATGGCCCACATACGTCGTCAGCGACAACGCACCCACCGCCGCCACCGGGTAGAGCACCCAGCGCAGCGCGTGCCCCGCCAACAGGCACACCCCCAGCACCGCGATGGCGATCCCCCCGGCCCCCAGCACCTCCAGCGGAGTCCCGCTGTGCGGCGCCGTGACCACCAGCCACACCGGGTCGTTCACCGGCACGGTCCCGGGAAACCCCTCGGCGAGCGCGCCGTCCAGGCTCGCGGCACCCCCATAGCGGTCCATCGGCGCATCGGCGAACGCCCCCGCCAGCCGGCCCCGGCCGCCCAAGAGCTCCAGGGCCACCCAGGAGGCGCCATAGGCCACCGCGGCCAGGGCGGCTCCCGCCCCCACCAGCACCCACCGCACCCGCGCGGCACGCAGGTCCAACCGGCCGATCGCCAAACCGGCCAACACGAACGGCATCCAGGTGAAGGCCGGATAGGCACCGGTCAGCACCAGGTCCATGAAGCCGTCGGCGCCAAGGGCCACGAGCGGGTCGTAGGCGTTCACCGCCGCGGCCGGGCCGCGCAGCGGACCCTCGGCGATGAGCCCCCGCAGCCAGAACGAGACCAGGGGACCGGCCACCGCCAGGACCGCGGCGGTGCCGGCGACGACCTTCCAGCGCTCCTGGAGCAGGGGGGCGGCCAGGACGAAGAACACCGCGTAGTAGGCCAGGATCACCGACACCGGTGTGCCCATCATCGTGAGGGCGGTCCCCAGCGGCAGCATGAGCAGCCCGCGCACGACCACCCGCCACAGGGCCACGCCCATGTCGTCGCCGCTCTTGGGGGTGCGCCCGCCCGAGATCAGCGCGATGGAGACCCCCGCCAGCAGGGCGAACAGGGCGGCGGCGCGGCCGGCCACCACGGGGGTGAGGGCGTTGCCTCCGTCGGCGGCGGCCCAGCCCAGGCCGACGTGCACGACGAACATGCCCAGGACCGCCAGGCCGCGCGCCAGGTCGATGCCGGTGAGGCGGCCGCCGCCGCGCCGCGGTCGGTGGCGGGCGCGCGGGGGCTCGGGCGCGTGGGGGAGCGGGGAGGCGGATTCCGGGCGGCCGGTGTCGGCGGTGCCGGGGGAGGAACCGATGCTGTGGGACACGGTTCGAGCATTCCCCGCCCGGCGGCGGTTCGTCGGCGCTTCGCACCGGAACAGGGGTGGGATGGCCGCTTGTGGCCGGTGGCACGCGAGAACCGGGACACCGGTCAACGAAAGGGGCCGTTCGCGCGTCCGCCGCGCCCATCGGCGGTGGAGGGCGCACCGATCATCGGACATCGGAGCCCGCCCCCGTTCACCGCGACGACACCCCCGGTATCGGCTGCCCCGAAGACGGCTTGTCCGCGCCGGGTGCGGGAGCTCGCCGGTTCGACCCCCGAACGAAGAGGGGACCACCGATGCGCCCCACCTTCCCCACCCGCCGGCGACGACGCCGTCTGGAGCGACGCGCCCTGGCGCATGGGCGGACCGCCCCGCACGCACGCCCCCGGTGGTCGGGACGCGGCCACGCGGTGGAGGGCGCACCGATCCCGCGGCGCCTGATCGCGGCGCAGGATCCCGCATGGCGGGGCGCCGCGTCCGACGAGGCCGCCCGGTTCTGCTCAACGGGTCGATCGCGCCTTCGACGCCGGTGCGGCGGTTCACAACAGCCGGTGAACCTGCGGAACCGGGCGACCACCGGCGCCGAGTCGGCGTCCATGGACACGAAGACCACACCGCGCCTGCCCCGCCCATCGACCGAGCACAGGCGCACGTTCGCCTCGGTGAACGCCCCGGTGGGCACCGCGCCGAAGGCCGGCGACTCGGGAACCCTGAACGCCACCAGTCCCGCGTAGGCGACCCCGTCGAGCGTGTCCGCCCGGGTGCCCGCGGGAAGAAGCGCCGACACGGCGTCCGGGGCCACCCTCCAGTGGAGGAAGGCCACTCCGGCCAGGTGATGCGTGCGACGGCGGCCCGGAGTGCCGCGGGCGCGGGTATGCGTCGTGCCGGGATCGACCGCGACGACGCCCCTGACCAGCGACGACCGTGCGGCGCCCGGCATCGGGACGGCGCCGCGAGCGGCGGGCCACGCCCGGCCCGCCCGGGGGAGGGGTGGCGGGCGGCCGCGGTTTTTCGTGGGGAGATCCGCGTGGCGGGTCCGGGGATCGGTGGACGTGAGCGCCCGCGACGCCCGAGCGCACGGGGAGTGCCCTCCGTCAGCGGCCGCACAGGGGACACAGTCAGACCGTCCGTCCGGCCGGCCGGACGATCGACGACGTCCGCGGACACGCCGACATGCCCCCGAATTTACCGAAAACATGCATAACGCCTTTTATGCATCACTTCTACGCCGAGAGGGGCAGAGCCGATCGGGGGATCTAGGCTTTCCGGCATGCCCGAACCGCACAGTATCGCCCTGTTCGCTCTGGCCGCGCTCGTGCTCCTCCTGGCGCCCGGGCCCAATTTCGTCTACATCCTGACCCGCAGCATCAGCCAGGGGCCCCGGGCCGGGGTGATCTCGGCGCTGGGCGTGGAGCTGGGCACGCTGGTCCACGTCGGCGCCGCGGCCGTGGGTCTGTCGTCGCTGCTGGCCGCCTCGGCGCCGGCGTTCGACATCGTCCGCTACATCGGCGCCGCATACCTGATCTACCTGGGCATACGCGCGATCTGGGGACGCGAGGACATCGGCCTGGAGCCGACCGAGGCGTCGCCGCGCGCCGGGCTGCGGCTGCTGCGCGACGGTGTGCTGGTCAACGTGTTCAACCCCAAGGTCGCGTTGTTCTTCCTGGCGTTCCTGCCGCAGTTCGTGGATCCTGCCCAGGGGTCGGCCGCCGGTCAGATCCTCGTCTTCGGTGCGCTGATGGCCGCCATGGGCCTGTGCGTGGACCTGGCGTTCGCCCTCGGTGGCGGCCGTGTCGGCCGCTGGCTGCGCCGCCATCCCGTTGTCGCCGCCCGCCAGCACTACGCCGTGGGCGGCGTGTACCTGTCGATGGGCGCCGCGGCGGCGCTCAGCGGACGCGACTGAGGCCGGGGCGAAACGTTCGGCGGACCGGAAGCCCTGTGACACAGGGGTTTTCAACCCCTTCCGTACTCCGGGACGCATCGCCGATAATGCATCTTATGTAAAGTAACGGTTTTTTCTTCCCCTCCTCCGGCGTGGCGCGGAGACACTGCGGCGAACACCGGTATCGGCCCGAGGCGCCGCCCCGGCCGGGGTTCGGCGAGGCGCGCGTCGCGCCGAACAACCGGCGGCGCCCGGCGGTACGCCATCGTATCGCCGGGCGCCGCCGTCGGCCGCGTTGCGCCGAGCCGGCCGGTCAGGACGCGAGGAATTCGGTGAGCAGTTTCGCGAGGTGCTCGGGTGCGTCGTGCTGAACGAGGTGGCCGGCATTGGGGATCAACCGCAGGCGCGCGGTGGGAATGGCGTCGGTGAGGCGCCGGGCGTGCTCGGCGGGCAGCCAGGTGTCCTCGCTCCCCCAGGCCACCAGTACCGGGATGTCCAGGTCGCGGTAGCGGTCCTCCATTTCCCGGGTGTGCTCCTGGTCGGCCTGGGCGATCTGGCGGTAGAACGCGCGCTGGCCGCGGTCCCCGAGCCAGGGCCGCACCAGGGCGTCGGTGTAGTCGGGTGCGGGCGCGGTGCGGGTGCCGTCGGCGATGTAGGCGCGGACGAGCGCTTCGTGAATGTGGGCCGGCAGGGCGTCGAAGACCTCGGGGTTGTCGTGCACCAGCCGGAAGAAGGCACTCCCCCAGGGGTTGAGGGCGACGGCGTCGAGGAGGGCGAGCCGGCGGTAGGCGATGCCGTCGAGCAGCGTGGTGCGCAGGGCCACGGCGCCGCCGATGTCGTGGGCGACGACGCTGGGGCGGTCGAGGTCCCAGTGGTGCAGGAGCGCGGTGAAGGCGGCCTGCTGGGCGCGCAGGGAGACGTCGGTGATCTCGTCTTCGGTGGTGGCGCCGAAACCGGGCAGGTCCCACAGGTAGACGGTGTGGTGTGCGCTGAGGGCGGTGGCGGTGGCGTGCCAGACGCGGGAGGAGAAGGGGGTGCCGTGGATGAGGACGACGGGGTCGCCCTGGCCGCGGGCGGTCCAGTGGACGGTGCCGGCGGGGGTGGGGGTGCGGTGGTCGAGGGTCCAGTCGGACATGGGGTCTCCCGTTGATCGTGTTACCGTTATCTGCTCTTAGTCGGTAACTCGGGACGTTACCAGATGCATCCGAGTATCGGTAACATGTCCGTATGGCCTACTCACGACCGGCGGCCCCCGGGGCACTGGGGCTCATCGAGGCGTTCGGCAACTCCGCGCGGCGGCTGCACGGCGAGGACGCCCTGTCCGATACGGGCGGAGCGCGCGAATGGCTGCGCGAGAACGGCTGGCCCCGCGCCGCGGCGGAACTCGACGAGCAGGGGCGCGCCGAACTGGTGGAGGTGCGCGAGGCCGTGCGCGCGCACCTGGCGGACGAGCCCGACCCTGGGGCGCCCGAGGTGCTCAACGCCTGGTCCGACCGCGTTCTGGCGGCCCCGCGCTGGTCGGACGCCGGGGGTGCGCGCATCGCGGTGGCGGCGTCGAGCGGGGTCCGGGAGGTGCTGGGGGCGGTGCTGTCGGCACTGGCGGCCGAGGAACTGGCGGGCCGCGGGGACCGGCTGAAGGTGTGCCGCTCCCCCGACTGCCGCTGGCTGTTCTACGACCGCTCCCCCGCCAACAACAGCGTGTGGTGCAGCATGAGCACGTGCGGGGCGCGCCACAAGATGCGCTCCTACCGCACCCGCAAGGGAGCGGGGAGCCCCCCGGGGCCGGCGTAGGAACGCTGAAGCGGGTGCGCTGGACCCACGGCGCCCCGCCGTCCCCGCCGTCCCCGGGCACCGCGCGACCGGCGAACCCGGTCCGTATCGGTCCCCGCGGACCCCGGCGGGGGGGCCGGCGGTCCTGGCGCAATCCTCGGATGCGGCGCCTCACGCTCCCGACCCGCTGGGTGCTCGACGTCTATGGCGACGAGCCCGTCCCCGGTGAGCTCGGGGACACGGCCAGGGCGCCGGCGGGGCTGGGCCACCGGTTCCGTCCCGCGCCGGCCCGGGGGTGGGCGGCGCCGTCGGGACTGGATGTGCGGCCCTACGCGGTGGCGTGGAGTGCGGGCCCGTGCGGTGCCCTCCCTCGCGGGCGGCCTGCCGCCGTTGCGAGGCCGGGAGGCGGCCGGCCTCTGCGTCTGCCAGATCCCCACGCACCGCTGCCGTGTGTGCCGGGCGTGGTTTCGGGTGGTCTATCCCGATGGGGCGCTGAGCACGGTCCGCTCCCTCACGGCCCATCCCCTGCTGGGGCCCGGCATCGCGGCTGAGCGCGGTCGCCTGCGTTCCCGGGCCCCCCGGGGGCGCCTGAGCGGTCCGGGTCGGCCGGGGCGATTCCTGCCGGCCCTGCTCAGCCGTCCGTGCGCACGGTGAGGTCGTCGCCCAGGGCCGCGGCGATCTCGGCGGCGCGGGAGTGGTCGTCCAGGCGGCGGGTGAGGTAGGCGCAGGCGTGGCCGTGGGTGATCGACCACCAGCCGACCGAGCCGCCGACGCCGCCTTTGGCGATCTTGGTGCGGTCGCGCAGGAACCCCAGGGTCCAGGTGAGCGGCGTGCCGAACACCGTGTCGTGGCCGGTGACCTGGGCGGAGATGTACTCCTGCTGGAGCTGGGGGCCCAGGAGCCGGCGGAGGGGTCCCTCGGCGGCGGTGAGGTGGGAGAAGAATCGCGCGACGGTGGTGGCGGTGGCGTGCAGGTTGACGCCGCCGAAGACCGACCGGCGCCAGGCGCGGGAGTTGGCCCGCTCGGTGTCCAGGGCGCCGGCGGGGGTCTGGAGCCAGGGGGCGGCGGGTAGCAGGCGGGGCCAGTCGGGGTCGGCGTATTCGAGGTCGGCGACGCGGTGGAGTTCGTGGTCGGGGACTCCGAACCAGGCGTCGAGTCCCAGTGCGGGGCGGACGACGTCGTTGAACGCCTCCCCCAGTGTGGTCTGGGCGCCGGCGCGCAGGACGGCGTCGATGAGGTGTCCGTAGGTGAGGGCGTGCTCGCCCATGGACGTTCCGGGCGGGTACTCGGGGGCGGCCTGTTCCAGGGCGGTGCGCAGGCCGGCGTCGTCGAGCAGGTCCAGTGCGGCGGCGGACGCGGGGAAGCGGGGCTGGCCGGCCTGGTGGGTGAGGACGTGGCGCAGGGTGGTGCGGTCCTTGCCGTGGGCGCGGTAGCCGTTCCAGTAGGCGGCGATGGGTTCGTCCAGCTCCAGGGCGCCGTCGCGGACCGCGGTGAGGGCGGTGAGTGCGGCGAAGGCCTTGGACAGTGAGTAGGGCTGGACCAGTGTCGTGCTGGTCCAGGGGTGGCGGCGTCCGGTGTCGGCCCATCCCCCGTTGAGGCGGACGACTTCGGTGCCGTCGCGCCAGACGGACAGGCCGGCGCCGGTCTCGCGGCCGTCGTCGAGCAGGCGCTGGAAGGTGCGGCGCACGGTGTCGTAGCCGTCTGCGGTGAATCCGTCGGCGCTCGCGGGCTGCGGCGTGTGCGGCGGGTGGTCGTGTGCGGTCATCCCGCTCCTTATACACCTGGGGGGTATTCGCCTCCGAGGAAGATACCCGATGGGGGTATGCGCTCACAAGGGTGGCCCGCCGCCCGTGCGGTCCGGGCGGCGGGGCCGTCGTCGGCGCCGGGGGGTCAGGAGGGCGCGTCGGCGGGGGCGTCGGCCTGGACGCGGGCGCGGTACTGCTGCGGGCTGATGCCGCGCTCGCGTTTGAACGCGGTGCTGAGCGCGAACGGGCCGCCGTAGCCGACCCGGCGGGCCACGGCGTCCAGCGTGGCGCCGGGTTCGCGCAGCAGGTCGGCGGCCAGGGCCAGCCGCCAGGCGGTGAGGTAGGCCATGGGAGGCCGGCCCACGGCGTCGGTGAACCGGCGGGCGAGCGATGCCCGGGAGACGCCGGCGGCGTCGGCGAGCCGGGCGACGGTCCAGGGCCGTTCGGGGTGGGCGTGCAGCAGGCGCAGGGCGCCGCCCACGACGGGGTCGCCGTGGGCGCGGTACCAGGCGGGGGCGGCGTGGTCGGCGCCGCGGGTGAACCAGGCGCGCAGGGCGGCGATGAGCGTGAGGTCCAGGAGCCGGTCGAGGACGACCTCCTGGCCGGGCTCGTCCCTGGCGATCTCCTCGTCCAGCAGTGCGACCAGCGGGGTGCCGGCGGCCGCTGCGGGCAGGTGGGCGAGGCCGGGCAGGGCGCCGAGCAGGTGGCGGGTGACCTCGCCGTGCATCTGGTAGGTGCCGATGAGCATGGTGGTGGAGCCGTCGGGGTGGTTGCCCCAGGTGCGGGTGCCCAGGTCCATCGACACCGGGGTGCCGTCGGGGGCGGTGCAGCGCTGCCCGGGGTTGATGACCACCTGGAGCGGGGTGGCGGGGGTGTCGGCGACGGTGTAGGGGGTGGGGCCGCGCATGAGGGCGATGTCGCCGGGGCGCATCGGTCGTGGCGCGTCGGTGTCGGCGGTGGCGATGCGGGCGCCGCCGGTGAGCATGGCGATCAGGGTGAGCGGGGCGCCGTCGTGGACGCGTATGTGGAAGGGGGGTGCGAGGACGGCGCGGAGGAGGAACGCGCCGTGGGCGCGCGGCCCCTCCAGCAGGCTCGCCAGGGCATCCATGGCGGCTCAGTGTAGACGCTCGCGTATGCGGGTGAGGGTGCGGGCCATGGTGGTGGCGGGGCGGTGGCGGTTGACTCGGGGTGTGACAGAGCAGATGGAGCGGCAGACGGTGTTGGTGGTCGGGGGTACCGGGAAGACGGGGCGGCGGGTGGTCGAGCGTCTCAGGGCGCGCGGGCGCCGGGTGCGTGTCGGGTCGCGGTCGGGGGTCCCGCCGTTCGAGTGGGGCGAGCCCGCCTCGTGGGGTCCGGTGGTGGAGGGGGTGGGTGCGGTCTACATCGCCTACTCCCCCGATGCCGGCTTCCCTGGGGCCGATGAGCAGGTGGGGGCGTTGGCGAAGGCGGCGGTGGCCGCGGGCGCGCAGCAGGTGGTGCTGCTGACGGGGCGGGGAGAGGAGGGGGCGGTGTGCACGGAGGAGGCCGTGCGCGGGTGTGGTGCCGCGCTCACGGTCGTGCGGGCGAGCTTCTTCGCGCAGAATTTCAGCGAGGACTTCCTGGTGGAGTCGGTGCGCGCCGGCGAGGTCGCCTTTCCCGCCGGTGAGGTGGGCGAGCCGTTCGTCGACGCCGGGGACATCGCCGATGTGGCGGTGGCCGCGCTCACCGGTCCGGGCCATGGGGGGCGGGTCTATGAGGTGACGGGGCCGCGGCTGGTCACCTTCGCCGGGGCGCTCGCCGAGATCTCGGCGGCCATCGGGCGGGGGGTGGCCTACCGGGCGGTGTCGGCGGGCGGTTTCGCCGAAGGGCTGGTGGGCGCCGGTGTCGCGCGGGAGGAGGCGGAGCTGTTGAGCGGGTTGCTGGGCGGGGTCCTGGACGGCCGCAACGCCCGTGTGGCCCACGGCGTGCGCGAGGCGCTGGGCCGTGAGGCCCGGGATTTCGGCGACTATGTGCGCGAGGCCGCGGGGTCGGGGGTGTGGGATGCCTGAGGTGTGGCCGGGGGTCGAGGTGGCGGCGGGCGGGGGTGTGTGATGGCGGATGTCGTGGGCGGGGTCGCGCTGGTGGGTGCGGTTGTGGCCATGGGGATGTTCTCGGGGTTGTTCTACGGGTTCGCGGTCGCGGTGATGCCGGGGTTGCGCGGTGTCGGCGACGGGGCGTTCGTGGAGGTGATGCAGCGGATCAACCGGGCGATCCTCAACGGGTGGTTCTTCGCGGTGTTCTTCGGTGCGCCGGTGCTGATGCTGGTGGCGGCGGGGGTGCACCTGGAGGCGGGGCGGTGGGGTGTTGTGGTGTGGGTCGCGGCGGCGCTGGCGCTGTACGGGGTGGCGCTGGTGGGGACGATGGCGGTCAACGTGCCGCTGAACACGGCGCTGGAGCGCGCGGGGGCGGTGGGGCGGATGGCGGATCCGGGTGCGGTGCGCCGGGCGTTCGAGGCGCCGTGGGTGCGGTGGAACGCGGTGCGCGCGCTCGCTTCGACTGGGTCGCTGGGGTGCCTGGCCTGGGCGCTGGTCCTCTACGGCGGGTCGGCTGCCGCGGGGTGAGGGTGCGGGCGTGTGCTGGAGGGGGCCGGCCGTCCCGTCTCAGTCGGCGAGGTTGTCGATCAGGGCGGCGGTGACGTCCTTGGTGGTGGCGGTGCCGCCGACGTCGCGGGTCAGGACGCCGGAGGCGCAGGTGGCCGCGATGGCGCGGCGGACGCGTGCCGCCTCCTGGGCCAGCCCGAAGTGCTCCAGCATGAGCGCGGCGCTGCCGATGGCGCCGATGGGGTTGCACACCCCCTGGCCGGCGATGTCGGGGGCCGATCCGTGGACGGGTTCGAACATGCTCGGGTGGCGGCGTTCGGGGTTGAGGTTGGCGCTGGCGGCCAGGCCGAGGCTGCCGGCCAGGGCGCCGGCGAGGTCGGAGAGGATGTCGGCGTGGAGGTTGGAGGCGACCACGACCGACAGGTCCTGCGGGGCCAGGACGAACTTGGCCGCCATGGCGTCGACGAGGACGCTCTCGGTCTCGACGTCGGGGTAGTCGGCGGCGACGCGGGCGAAGACCTCGTCCCACAGCACCATGCCGTACTGCTGGGCGTTGCTCTTGGTGACGCTGGCGACCTTGCGGCGGTCGCGGGTGCGGGCGAGGTCGAAGGCGAAGCGGATGATGCGTTCGCAGCCGACCTCGGTGAACACCGCCGATTGGACGGCGATCTCGCCGCCGGGGCCGCGCCCGGCGAAGTTGCGGCCGCCGAAGCCGCCGTACTCGCCTTCGGAGTTCTCCCGGACCACGACCCAGTCGAGGGGGGTGGTGTCGGCTGTGCGCAGGGGGCTGGTGATGCCGGGCAGGAAGTGGACGGGGCGGACGTTGGCCCACTGGTCGAAGCCCTGGCACAGCCGCAGCCGCAGTCCCCAGAGGCTGACGTGGTCGGGGACGGTGGGCCAGCCCACGGCGCCGAAGTAGACGGCGTCGAAGGCGCGGAGCCGGTCGGGGCCGTCGTCGGCGATCATCTTGCCGGTGCGGGCGTGGTAGTCGCTGCCCCAGGGGAACTCCTCCCAGGTGAAGCCGAGTGCGCCGTGGGATGCCGCGGCCAGGGCGTCGAGCACTTGGCGGCCTGCGGCGACCACCTCGCTGCCGACGCCGTCGCCGGGGATGGAGGCGATGCGGAAGTGCCGGGTGGGTGTCATGGGTCCTCCGTCGGTCGTGGCTGCCTGTGAGTCAAGCGCGCGGGGCGCGGGTGCGTCCAAGACCGATCGGCGATGCGCCCTATAGGGGCCGCCTATGGGGCGGTGGGGCGGTGGTCGGCGGCGTAGCGTTCGGCGGTGGCGAGGAAGGCCCGTGCGGCGGGCGTCAGCCGCGAGGCGCGGGTGACGACGATGACGTGCAGGTGGGAGGCGGGTTCGATGAGGCGGACCCGGGCTCCCACGCGCGTGGCGATGGGTTTCCAGGAGGACGGGACGACGGCGTGGCCCAGGCCGGCCAGCACCAGGGGCAGGATGGAGGTGCGGTGGTCGACTTCGGCGGCCAGGTGCACGTCGGTCCCGCTGGCGAGGATGTCGTCGACAAGCTGGCGCATGAGGCTGCCGGGCTGGGAGACGATGAGTCGCAGTCCCGCCAGGTCGGCGACGCCCACGCGCGTGTCGGGAAGGTCGTCGGTGCCGGGTGGGGAGACGAGGACGAGGGGTTGGTCCTCGACGGGCAGGACGCGCAGGTCGGCGGTGCGGGGCCGGCCGGAGGCGCCCATGAGGCCGATCTCGGCGGCGCCGGAGCGCACGGCCTGGACGACCTCTTCGGGGGTGAAGGCGCCGGCGACGTTGACGGTCATCAGCGGGTGGGCGCGGGCGAAGGCCGCCATCATGGTGGTGAGCGGTTCGATTCCGGGTGAGGGCATCGAGACGACGTCGACGCGGCCCTGGTGCAGGCCGCGGGCGGCCTGTGCGGTGTCGCGTACCGCTTCCAGGTCGCGGACGACCTGGCGGGCGGGTTCGATGAGGCGGGCGCCGGTCCCGGTGAGGACGGCGCCGCGGCCCACGCGGTGGAAGAGCTCCACGCCGAGTTCGCGTTCGAGGCCGGCGATGGCCTGGGAGAGCGAGGGCTGGGCGATGTGCAGGTGGTGGGCGGCCCGGCCGAAGCCGCCGTGGTCGACGATGGCCAGGAAGTAGGTCAGCTGCCGGGCGTCCATGTCACCCCTTATCCATAGGTGGTTCCTATGGCTATCAGAGTCAGTACATCTTGGACGTGACGGGGGTCACACGGTGAGAGTGGTGTGGCGCAATGAGCCAAGGAGGCCCCCATGTCGTCGGAGACCCCACCCGCGCCCCCGCCCACTCCCCCGGCCCCCGAGCAGGGCGGACGGACCGATGTCGAGAAGGTGCTCCTGGGCCGCGGCGAGGCGGCCCAGCGGCTGAGCCCCGCCGAGGAGCGCTTCGAGGCCGCGCGCAGCCGCCTGGGGTGGTTCCTCGCGCCCACGATGGCGCTCGTCTTCGCGTTGCTCCCGCTGGACATGGACCCCACCCAGCAGCTGCTCGGCGCGGTGCTGCTGGGGGTGATCGCGCTGTGGATCTGCGAGCCGGTCCCCATCCCCATCGGCGGCCTGATCGGGGTCGCCGCGATCGTCGTGCTGGGTGTGGCGCCCTCGGATGAGGTCCTGGCGCCGTTCGGGTCCACGACGGTGTTCACCTTCATCGGGGCGTTCATCCTGGCCCAGGCCATGCTCCAGCACGGGGTCGCGCGGCGGCTGGCGTTCTTCGTGCTCGCGCTGCCCGGGGTGGGCTCCTCGACCCTGCGGATCATCGTGGCGTTCGGCGCCATCACCTGCGTGGTGTCGAGCTTCATCTCCAACACCGCCACGGTCGCCATGCTGCTGCCGACCGCGCTGGGCATCCTGACGGTCATCGCCCGCCTGATGCAGGAACGCGGGCTGGTGCAGCCCGGCTTCGACCCGACCCGGCTGCGCGTGGGCACCGCGCTGCTGCTGATGCTGGCCTACGGCGCCAGCGTGGGCGGGCTGCTCACGCCCATCGGCTCGCCGCCCAACCTCATCGGCCGCGCCATGATCGAGGAGGCCACCGGTCAGCGGATCTCGTTCGTGCAGTGGACCCTCACGGCCCTGCCGGCGGTCCTGGCCATGTTCGTCGTGCTGGCCGTGGTGCTGCTGCTGCTCAACCGCCCCGAGATCCGCCGGATCGAGGGCGTGGCCGAGTACATCCGCGAGCAGCGCGCCGCCCAGGGGCCGATGAGCCGCGCCGAGAAGAACACCGTGTTCGCCTTCGCCGTCACCGTCGTGCTGTGGCTGACGCCGGCGTTCGTGGGCGTCGCCGCCGGCACCGAGTCCGACGTCTACGCGCTGGTCGACGACCGGCTCAGCGAGGGGATCGTCGCGGTCATGGGCGCCGCGCTGCTCTTCGTCCTGCCCGTCAGCTGGAAGCGGCGCAAGATGACCATGGAGTGGAGTGACGCCGCCCGGATCGACTGGGGCACCATCCTGCTCTTCGGCACCGGCATCATCTTCGGGGCGCTGCTGTCCTCCACCGGGCTGGCGGCCACGATCGGCGAAGGGGCGTCGGCCGGCCTGGGAGTCACCAGCCCCCTCGCCATCACCGCGTTCGGCGTGGTACTGGCCATCGTCATCTCCGAGACCACCAGCAACACCTCGGCGGCCGCCGTCGTCGTGCCGATCATCATCCCGCTGGCCGCCGGCGCGGGGGTGGACCCCTTCGTGCCCGCGCTCGCGGCGACGTTCGCCGCCTCGTTCGGGTTCATGCTGCCCGTCTCCACGCCGCAGAACGCCATCGTCTACGGCTCGGGCTGCGTGCCGATCACCAAGATGATCAGATCGGGGATCTGGTTCGACGTCTTCGGCGCGGTCATCATCATCGCGCTGGTGCCGGTCATGGTCGCGGTCACCGGGATCGCCGGCTGAGCAGCGCTCGCGCGGCCGGCCGCGCGAGCGCGGACCCCATTTCCGCGGGGGCGCCGCCTTGGGCGGCGCCCCCGCGGCACGCCGCCGGGGGCGCGGCGGTCACCGGGCGGCGTGCACCCCGGAGGACCCGCGGCGGTGGCAGCCGGTGAGATGGGTGTCGACCAGCCCGATGGCCTCCATGAGGGCGTAGGCGGTGGTGGGGCCCACGAAGCGGAACCCGCGGGTGCGCAGGTCGGCGGCCAGGGCGCGGGAAGCCGCGGTGGAGGTGGGCACCTCCTCGGCGGTGCGGGGCGCGGGGGTCTCGCCGGGCAGGTGCGACCAGATGAGGGCGTCCAGGCCGCCGTGGTCGCGCAGGGCGAGGGCGGCGCGGGCGTTGGTGCGGGCCGCCTCGATCTTGGCGCGGTTGCGCACGATGGCGGTGTCGGCCATGAGGCGTTCGACGTCGTCGTCGGTGAAGGCGGCGACGGCGCCGGGGTCGAAGTCGGCGAAGGCGGCGCGGAAGGCGGGGCGCTTGGCGAGGATGGTCAGCCAGCTCAGGCCGGCCTGGAACGCCTCCAGGCTGATGCGCTCGAACAGGGCCTGCTCGCCGTGGACCGCCAGGCCCCATTCGGTGTCGTGGTAGTGGAGGTTGAGGGGGTGGCCGACCGCCCACGGGCAGCGCCCCAGGCCGTCCTCGCCCACCACGGCGGTGCGCCCGGCCGCGGGTCCGGCGGCGGCAGAGGGGGTGGTCGGTGTCATCTCGGGTCCTCCGGTGGGGTCGGGGCGGTGGAGCGGCCAGGGCCGCGCGGGCGATGGTAGTACCTGGTGGCCGGAGCGCGGCCGCAGGGTGGGCGGTGCGGTGGGGGCACCGTGCGCATGCGCGGAACCTTCCAGGGCGACCACCCCACCCGGGTCCCTCACCACCGGTGCGGCGCGCGGCCATGACCTGGTGCGCGTGCTCCGGTTCCGCACGACGAGCCCTACCGGCGCACGACCGGCGCCCGGCTCAACGTGCCGGAGGCCCGCCGCGCCCGTGACCCGCTCCCCCGGCCCGACAACCCGGTGGCCTCCATCGCCCGTCCGATCGGCGTGTCCCGGTCGACCCCGTACAAGCACGTGCCGGAGCTGGCCGGCGGCCGGACGACCACCGCGACTTCAGCAAGCCTTCACCATCGAGGTCGTAAAACTTGTCGTGGCCAGAATAGACATGGCCGCATGGTGCTGCTACATTTCCTGTCGTAGCCACCGAGATTCACGGCTAGGCCACCGGATACGCCGGTGGAGAGCAGGACGGCTCGACCGGCGCAGGCGGTACGCGCCGGGAGCCGGTAGGACCGGTCTCCCGCCTGTTCGGGGGATGGCCGGCGCAGGACGGCCCGGCCGGTGTGCAGGCATTTGAAGGCATCGCCGGGTCGGTAGGACAGCAGTACGGAAGTGAAGCAGTGCAGCAAGACCGGCCTCCCGCTCGCATAGGGGAGTCCGGAGCATGAAGGAGGACGCAGTAGGGCTCGACCGGCGCACGGTTGTACGGCGCCGGGAGCCGGTAGGACCGTAGTCCAAAGCAGTGCACGAAGTGAGAGCGAGAGGAGTAGGTGCCATCAGGATCGCCCGGGCGAGGGAAGCTCCGCTCGGGTACCGCAGGGCCTGTTTCGGAAGAAGGTGGTCCACGGTCACACAACCGCGATCCCCGCGATCCCGTCCCGGCTCGGCTTCGGGAAGCGGAAGACCGGCAGCGGCCGGTAGGTGGTATTGAACTCTCGGGCCCCAGCGCCAGATGGCGCTGGGGCCCTCGACGTGCGTTCAGGAGAAGGAAGACACGCACTTGCCCCGTCCCGACACCGGTGACCGGTTCGACGATGACGACTACCCCGCCTACACCGTGGGCGCCGCAGCGGAGATGGTCGGCACCACGCCGGCCTTCCTGCGCGCCCTGGGCCAGGCCAAGCTGATCGAGCCCTTGCGCTCGGAGGGCGGACACCGCCGCTACTCGCGCTACCAGCTCAGGATCGCCGCCCGTGCACGTGAGCTCGTGGACCAGGGCACGCCGATCGAGTCCGCGTGCCGCATCATCATCTTGGAGGACCAACTGGAGGAGGCGCTGCGCATCAACGAGGAGCTGCGCGGTTCGGAACCGCCCGGCTGAAGGCGCGATGCGCGCCCGCACCGCGGGTGCTCACAGCCGGCCCCGCCCGACACGGGCGGGGCCCTTCCGTTACCACGGCAACGGCCGGCCGCAGGCTCCCGGGACGCCCGGGTCAGCGGCGCGGGCGGCGCCGTCCGCGCGGTGCCTGGTCGCGGCGCCGCTCCGGGGGCGCCGCGGACCGCACGGTGACCGGAACGCCCGAGTACTCTCGGGCCCCGGTCACCTCGGACAGCTCGGACGCGCCGGTGCCCCCGCCCAGGATGCGCGGCTCGATCCGCGCCCGGCCCATCAGCCGGGTCAGGTCGCGGCGCTGGCCGGGCAGCACGAGCGTGACCACGTTGCCGGACTCCCCGGCCCGTGCGGTGCGCCCGCCCCGGTGCAGGTAGTCCTTGTGGTCGGTGGGCGGGTCGATGTTGACCACCAGGTCCAACCCGTCCACATGGATGCCGCGCGCCGCCACGTTGGTCGCGATCAGCGCCGTGACGTCGCCCCGCTTGAACTGGTCGAGGGTGCGCGTCCGCTGCGGCTGGCTGCGACCGCCGTGCAGCGGCGCGGCCAGCACCCCGTTGGCCAGCAGGTGCTCGGCCATCCGGTCCACCGCGCGCTTGGTGTCCAGAAACATGATCACCCGGCCCTCGCGGGCCGCGATCCTGGTCGCGACGTCCCTCTTGTCCGTGGGCGACACGTGCACGACGTGGTGCTCCATGGTGGAGACGGCGCCCTCGGACAGGTCGACCGAGTGGACCACCGGGTCGTGCAGGAAGCGACGGACAAGGGTGTCGACGTTGCGGTCCAGGGTGGCGGAGAACAGCATGCGCCGCCCGTCGGCCGGGACCTCCTGGAGGATGGCGGTGACCTGCGGCATGAAGCCCATGTCGGTCATCTGGTCGGCCTCGTCCAGGACCGCGGACTCCACCCGGTCCAGCACGCAGTCGCCGCGCTCCATCAGGTCGCGCAGCCGCCCCGGGGTGGCCACGACCAGGTGGACGCCCTGGCGCAGGGCGCGGGCCTGGCGGTGGATCGGCATGCCGCCCACGACGGTCGCCGTGCGCACCCCCACCGAACGCGCGTAGGGGTCCAGGGAGTCGGCGACCTGCTGGGCCAGCTCCCGGGTCGGGGCCAGGACGATCGCCAGGGGACGCCGGGGCTCGGCGGTACGCCCGTCCAGGCCGGCGAGCAGGGCCAGGCCGAAGGCCAGGGTCTTGCCGGACCCGGTCCGGCTGCGGCCCAGGACGTCGCGTCCGGCCAGGGAGTTGGGCAGGGTCGCCGCCTGGATCTCGGACGGCTCGGTCAGGCCCTGCCGGGCCAGGGTCCGCTTGAGGGCCGCGGGCATGTCCAGGGCCTCGAAGGACTCCGCGGGCGGGAGCGCCGGGGTGACGGTGGCGGGGAGCGCGAACTCCCCGGAGGAGCCGCCGCTGTGGGGGCGGGCGGCGGCGCGGGGGCGCTGCCGGCCGTGCCCCCGGGAGGGGCGGCCGCGGGTGCTCGTACCGTTGCGGTACGGATGACTCATGTAGGGCCTTTCGCCGACGGCGTTCGCCGGGCGGGAGACCTTGCGGCCTCGCAGGGAAAACCGGGTACGCCGGATGAATGAAACCTATACGCTCGCCTGGAGAATTTCTGAGGCGCGGGAAACCGTTTGGACAATGACGTCCGAAGAACGGTCAGGGAAAAACAAAACGACGGAATCCGGCACCCGTAGGGCGGATCCCGTCGCGGGAGCGGCTCGCGCTCCCCTGGATCAGGCTAGAGCAGGGTGATGTTCTCCGCCTGGGGGCCCTTGGCCCCGGCGACGGCGTCGAACTGCACGGCCTGGCCCTCGGCCAGCTCACGGTAGCCCGTGGCCTGGATGTTCGAGTAGTGGGCGAAGACGTCAGGGCCGCCACCGTCCTGCTGGATGAAGCCGAAGCCCTTTTCGCCGTTGAACCACTTGACAGTACCGGTGGCCATGGTGGCACCTCTCGCTCAGAATGAAGAAAACCGCGGATGACGATTTCCCCGTCACCGCGGTGATCTCCCGAGGAGGCGGAAACTCCACAGGTCCACTACTGCAACTTCCCAGAGCCTAGCACACGAAAATTCCGTTTCCCCGTTGATTTGATGTGTCGAACGGCACCGGAAATCGTGGTATCGAAAACGAAAAATGCCGCATTGGCGGCCGACTTCCGCCCCGCCTGCTCACCGCGGCCGCCCACGTGGTGGGCGGCCGACAAGCTCGCCGACGCCGACGGCCTCTGGGGCCTGGCCGACCGGGCGGGTGTGCTCACCGGCGTGCGGGAATACGGCCCTGCCGGGCTTCCCCGCCCTGGCCGGCACCGCCCTTCCGCGACCGGTTCACACGGCTCGTGGGCACCGGCCCGCGCGCCTGCCGCCGCGCTTTCCGCTGCGCGGCTGAGCACTCCTCCGCCTTCGGCAGGGGCCGGCGTCCGCGCCTCAGCCCCGCGGTGCGGCGGAGTCGATGCGGGGCGGGGCCGGTGGCGTGGCCTTGAGCTCGTGGAAGCCCGGGACCGACGCGACCGCCAGGACCGCGTCCCACAGGCGGCCGGCGTCCTCACCCGCGGGCGCCTGGGACAGCACCGGGCCGAAGAACGCGGCCTGCTCGCCGCCGGGGCCGGTGACCGCGATGATCGGGGTCCCGACGTGGTCGCCCACCAGCGCGACGCCGCTCTCGTGGGAGGCGCGCACCGACGCGTCAAGGTCGGGGTCGTGCCCGGCGGCGGCGAGTTCGCGGGGCAGGCCCGCCGCCGCCAGCGCGTCCTCCAGCGGGCCCATCCAGTCGTCGTGCGGTTCGCGGCCCACCGTCCACAGCGCGGTGTAGAACCGGCCCAGCGCCTCTTGGCCGTAGTGGTCGTGAACGGCGGCGCAGACGCGGACGGGGATCCACAGGTAGCCCTCGGGGTCGTTTTCGGGGTCCTCCTCCCGGCCCTCGTTGAGGACCGACAGGCTCAGGACGTGCCAGCGCAGGCGCACCGGCCGCACCCGCGCCACCTCCACCGCCCACCGCGAGGTGATCCAGGTGTAGGGGCAGGAGGGGTCGAACCAGAAGTCGGCGGTCCACGTGGGCACGGGGTCCTCCTCTGCGTCGCGGGGGTCGGGCGGGTCGGGCCGAGCCTCTCACAGCGGGCGGGTCCGTTCCGGGACGCGGCCCTGCGCCCGCCCCGGCCGCGCGAAAACGCGTTGCTCCCCCGGACGGAAACCGACAGGCTGAAGGCCATGATCGATACCGGACTCGCAGGCAAGGTCGTGCTCGTCACCGGCGCGGGAGCGGGGATCGGCGCCGGGATCGCGCGCGCCTTCGCCGCCCAGGGGGCACGCCTGGCCCTGCACCACCTCGACGCCGCCTCCGAGCCGCCCCCCGGCACCTCGTGGGAGCACCGCACGCCCGACACCCGGGCCGTGGCCGGCCTGGCGGCGGAGCTGGGCGGCGGGGCCGTCGCGGTGGCCGCGGACCTGGCCGACCCCGACGCCCCGGCGCGGCTGCTGGCGCAGGTCGAAGAACGCCTGGGACCAGTGGACGTGCTGGTCAACAACGCCGCACACTGCGAGCACCCCGATACCGTCGACGCCCTCACCGGCAGCGGGCTCGACCGCGCCTACCGGGTCAACGCGATCGCGCCCGCCCTGCTGATATCGGAGCTCGCGCGGCGCAGCGCGCCCTCCGCCGCGCCCTGCGTCGTCAACATCTCCACCGACGCCGCCCGCGCCTTCTCCGGGCAGATCGGCTACGGCACCTCCAAAGCGGCGCTGGAGGCCCTCACCCGCGCCGCCGCCCTGGACCTCGGGGCGGCCGGGATCCGGGTCAACGCGGTGGCGCCGGGCCCGGTGCAGACCGGGTGGATGGACGCCGCCATGGAGGACTACGCGCGCTCCATCGTGCCGCTGGGGCGGGTGGGCGACCCCGGCGACATCGCCGACGCGGTGGTGTTCCTGGCCTCGCACCAGGCGCGCTGGATCACCGGGCAGGTCCTCCAGGTCGCCGGGGGCCACGCCCTGTGACCCGGCCCGGAGCAGAGGTCAGGGGCGGACGGCCAGCTCGGGGTGGACCGCCGCGGGGTCGGTGACGACGGCCTGCTCGCGGCCCTTGAGGTGGTGGGCGAAGAACCCGGTCGCATAGTCGCGGTGGATGTCGAGTCCGCGGTCGGTGGGCAGGGTCCCGAACTGGTTCTCCAGCAGGTCGGGCGCCACCTGGTCGCGCACGCCGAGCCGGTCGATCAGCAGCCCCTGGTCCGTTGCCGAGGAGTGCCCGGACCCGGCCAGCAGCAGCCACTGCCGCCAGCCGGTCAGCCGGGGCCACATCCGCTCCTGCGAGGCGTGGAACGGCGGTCCGGACGGCAGGTCGCTGGTCACCAGCCCCAGCGGCCGGTCCACCCCCTCCTCCAGGGCCGGGGCGAAGTAGGGGCCGTCGAGGTTGAGGCCGGCGTCCACGCGGTCGTCGGTGCGCAGGACCTCCGCGGCGGCCGATCCGCCGGCGGAGTGCCCGGCCACACCGATGCGGCCGGCGTCGATCTCGCGGGCGCCCCGCCAGGGCCCGTCGGCGCGCCCGAGCTCGTCGAGGAGGTGGCCGATGTCGGCGGCGCGGTTCACGGTGGCCTCGGCCCAGCGGTCCTGGCCGCACGCGGCGCAGTCCAGCAGGCGCCCGCCGGGGAACTCCACCCCGTTGGCCTCGTAGGCGTGGTCGACCCCCGCCACGATGAACCCGTTGCTCGCCAGGTCCTCGGCCATGGCGGTCAGCCACATGCGGCCGAAGCCCGCACCCGGCGAGAGCACGACCAGCGGGCTGCCCGCCGGGGTGCGCCGCACCGGGGCGTCGGTGAAGGCGTGGGTGGCCATCGTGGCGAAGGTGCCGGCGGGCAGGTCGACCCCTGTGCGTGTGATCACCGTCGCCGATTCGGCCGCGGTCATGTAGGCGGCCCGCTCGCCCGCTGTGGCGCGGGCGGGGTACCAGACGGTCACCATCAGTTCGCGGGCGCCGCCGTCGGGACTCCAGATGTCGGTGCGGCTCTCGTCGGTCAGGTGCAGGGTGGTGGTGCCGATGGGATGGGGCCCTGTGGGAGCGGGCAGGAGGGAGGGGCCGGTGCCCGGCGTGTCCCGGGGGGCGTCATCGGCGGCGGCGGCGGTGGCCGTCCCCGACAGGGCGGTGAGCGCGAGCAGCGCCGCGGCGGTGCCGAGGAAGCGGCTCCGGCGCGGGCGGCGGGGGCGCGGTGGGGTGGTCATGTCGTGCCTTCCGTGGTGGGGGGTCGTCGCGGTGCTGTGACGCTACGGCCGCTGTGTGCGCGCCCGCTTCCGCCCAACGGGCGGCCTTGCCACCCCCGGAGGGAGGAGGACGGCGCGCCGGAATCGCGACGAAAGTCGGAGGGCCACTCCCCGCATCCGGTTTTTTGCCATTACTGCAACGAAGTTTGTGGAAATGGGCTCCAGGGGCCGACCATCGGCCGCAGGAGGTACACACACATGAGCGAACACACACCCGACCTCGCGCACGGCGCGCTCCGCGGCGCGGGGCCCGGCCACGACGTCGTCGTCATCGGCGGCGGGGCCGCGGGGCTGAGCGGGGCGCTGACCCTGGCACGGGCGCGCCGCTCGGTCCTGGTCGTCGACGCCGGCCGGCCGCGCAACGCGCCCGCCGCCCGCATCCACGGCTACCTGGGGCGCGAGGGCACGCCCCCCGGCGAGATGCTGGCCGCGGGCCGCTCCGAGGTGGCCGGCTACGGCGGGCGGATCGTGGAGGGCGAGGTCGCGGCGGTCGAGCGCGGGCCCTTGGGGGACTTCGACCTGGTCTGCGCGCACTTCCTGCACCGCCACGGCGACTTCCCGCGCGACCGGGTCCTGCGCGCCGGCGCGCGGGCCGTGGCGCCGGGCGGGGTGCTGCTGGTGGTGGGGCACGCGGTGCCGGCCTCGTGGGCGCGTGAACACCGCCCCGACGTGTCCTTCCCCACCGCCGATGAGGTGCTGGCCGCGTTGGAGCTGGCCGAGGGCGAGTGGGAGGTGCTGGTCAGCGGCGAGGTCGAGCGGGTCCGCGGCGCCCCCGACGGGCACCCGGGCCCCCCGGTCGACGCCGTCCTCAAGGTCCGCCGGCGGCCCGGTCGGGCCTGAGGGCGGCGGTCCCGCTCGGCCCGGGGCGGGACCACCCTCACCGGGGGTCCCCGGCCTCCAGGTCGGCGGGCAGCAGCTGCTCGGTGAGCAGGCGGCGCACCCGGCGGTGGCGGTCGGGGTGGTCCAGCCACGACCGCAGGATCCGCCAGCCGTGGTAGTAGCCGAAGATGTACAGGCTCATCGCGGGGGTGGCGACGGCGGCCATCGCCGCCCCCGTCCCGGTCTCGCCGAGCAGCGCCCACCGCGCCAGGTAGGCGGCGACCTCGGCCTCGGGGCGGCCCTCGGCGGCCAGCAGGGCCGCGTTCGCCCACACCCCCCACAGCGCGTTGCGGGCGCGGTGGATCTCGGCGAAGTCGCTGCCGTCGGGGGCGATCCCGTACTCGCCGAAGACGTTGTCGGTCAGCCACGCCTGGGCCTGGTCGCCGGGGAACACGACCTCCTGGGCGTGCAGGCCGAGTCCTTCGCTGAGCACGAACGACGGCGCGACCATGAACCGGACCCACTGGTCGGTGCGGCCCTGGCCGTCGATCAGGTGGCGCTCCTTGAGCAGGGATTCGGCGATGTGGCCGGGGTGGCCTTCGTGGGCCACCACATAGAGCAGGTCGGCCAGGTTGAAGGGCAGGGCGCCGTTGACGAAGATCGTCGACCGCAGCCCGCCGTGGTGGTGCCCGGCCGCCAGGTAGTGGGCGTCGGGCACCACCTCGCAGCCGACCTCTTCCCCGGCGGGCAGGGGCACGACGGCGGCGTCGGTGCGGGCGCGGGTCTCGGCCACCGCCCGCCGCACCAGCCCGGGCAGCCGGTCCATGTGCCCCGGCGCCAGGGTGTGGTGGGCCTGCCAGGCGTGCAGGCGTTGGTGCAGCGTCCCGGCGCCCGCCGGCAGGGCCGCGTCGAGCCGGTCGTGGGCCTGTTCGAAGTCCGACTCGGGCAGCCGTTCCACGTCCACGCCCAGGCACTGGCGGGCATACTGCGGCAGCGGCGCCTGGTGGCCGTCCAGGCGGCGGGCGACGGCGCGCAGCGCGCGGACCTGCGCGGCCAGGTAGGCGGCGCGCGCCGGCTGGAACGGCGGGTCCTCCAGCAGCCGGTCGGCGTCCTCGGCCAGCCGGCCGGCGGGCGGCGGCTCCTCGGCGCGGACCCGGTCCCGCCAGGCATCGGGCCCGCGGTAGATCAGGACGGTCCCGCCGGAGGGGCCGGCCATGCGGCGGTCGATGCGCAGGGCCAGCAGCGCGTAGTCGCGCACCCACCCCTGTTCCCGGTCCGGTGCTGTCGCGGTCATCGGTGCTGCCTCCTGGTTCGGTGCTCGGCGGGTGCGCGGCAACACTAGGTGTACGGTTTTCCGTACAGTGCACGGGTGGGAGGAGGGCGCTATGCCGGGGAGTGCGCGCGACCCCGTCTGGTTCGGCGGGGAACCCGGGCCCCGCAGGCCGCGGCTGTCGCGGGAGCGGATCGTCGCGGCGGCGGTGGGGCTGCTGGACGCCGACGGGGTCGACGGCGTGTCCATGCGGCGCCTGGCCGCGCGGCTCGACGCCGGCACCATGTCGCTGTACGAGTACGTGGCGAGCAAGGAGGACCTGCTCGACCTCGCGCTGGACGCCGTCATGGCCGAACTCGACCCGGTGCCGGCCGGTGCGCGCGACTGGCGCGCGGCGCTCGCCGCCCACCTGGCCCAGAGCCGGCGGGTCATGCGGCGCCACCCCTGGATCACCGCCCTGGTGGGCACCCGGCCGCTGCTGGGGCCCAACGCGCTGTCCCGTTCCGAGAGCGTCCACGCCGTCCTCGCCGGCGCCGGGTTCACCGGAGCCGCGCTGGCCGCCGCGGTGGGCGCCGTCTCCAGCTACGTGCACGGCTTCGTCGTGACCGAGAACATGTGGCGGGCGCGGATGCGCGACCCGGCCGGCGAGGGCGACCTGCGCCGCCGCACCCGCGCCCACCTCGCCGAGCGGGCCGATCTCTACCCGGTCCTGGCCCGCCACTCCCGGGTGGAGGACGCCGACTTCGACGCGGGGTTCACCGAGGGCCTGGACATCGTCCTGGACGGGATCGAGGCCCGGCTGGGGCGCTGACACCGCAGGACGCCCCGCGCGGCGGAGCGCGGCCGGGGTCCCGCGCGTGTCAGACATCCCATGGTGTTTGGTTGTCAAGCCGCGGCGGGGTTCGCGTGGTGGGCCCATGCTGTGGCCTCGCTGTAGGTGGTGCGGGTCTTGAGGCATCCGTGGAGGATGCCGACGAGTCGGTTGCCCAGCTGCCGCAGGGCAGGGTTGTAGTCCATGTCGCGGGCGCGCTGCCTGTCGTAGTAGCGGCGGGCTCCGGGCGAGTTCTGGAGAGCGCAGAACGCCTGCCGCTGGAGAGCGTCGGCGAGGCGGTTGTTGCGGACGAAGCGCGCCTGGACGCTGTGGACCTTGCCGGAGGCCCGGGTGATGGGGCTGGTGCCGGCGTAGTTCTTGCGGGCCTTCGCGCAGGCGTAGCGGGTCGGGTCGTCGCCGAACTCGGCCAGCACCCGGGCACCGGTGATCGCGCCGATGCCGGGCATCGACAGGTAGATCTCAGCGTCCGGGTGCGCCAGAAAATGCGCCTTCACCTGCCCTTCCAGAGCGTTGATCTGCTCGTTCAGGGCGATCAGCAGCCGGGCGTGGGCCGTCACGGCGGCCGCATAGGCGTCGGCGACCGGGGCGGCGACACCGAGCCGGTCCTCGCGCAGCGCGGCCTGGATCGCGGCGGCCTCCCGGCCGGCCGGCAGAGGCACGGTCTGACACCAGAGCTCGAACGGCTCAGGCGACGCTAGTGCTCATCTGCCGGCGGCCACGCATCGAGTCTCACTCACAACCCGATAAGTCCCATTAGGCGGCGGCGGGCTTGCGGGCCAGCAGGAAGCCCTGGCGGATCTTCGTACCGGGCTCGTCTTCCTCGGGCTCGCGCACCAGCCGGGCGGTCGCGGGGATCCCGGCCGCCTCCAGCAGCCCGGCGACGTGGCCCGGGAGTTGCCGGTGGAAGTCGAGCGCGACCGGGTGGTCCATCGGACGCTCCGCGTGCAGGGTGTGGTCGCCGACCTGGAAGGCGAGCAGCACGTGCCCGCCGGGGGCCAGCACCCGGTGGAACTCGGCGAACACCCTCGGCAGCTCCTCCCGGGGGACGTGGATGATCGAGTACCAGGCGACGATGCCACCCAGGGAGGCGTCGGCCAGGTCCAGGCCGGTCATCGAGCCCACCTCGAACCGCAGCCCGGGGTGGTCCCGCCGCGCCAGCGCCACCATCCGCGGCGACAGGTCCAGGCCGAAGACGTCCACCCCCAGGGCGTGCAGGTGCGCCGAGATGCGGCCGGGGCCGCAGCCCACATCGGCGACGGGGCCGGCGCCGGTGGCGCGGGCGAGTTCGGCGAAGGCGGCGAGCAGCGCGCGGTCCAGCGGCTTGGCGTCGAGTTCGCCGCGGATCCAGTCGACGTAGTCGTCGGCGATGGTGTCGTAGAAGGTGCGTGCGGTGCCCAGGAAGTCGGGTTCGGTCATGCCAGCAGACGCTAGCGCCCGCCGGGCGGGGGCGGCGGTCGGGGTGGGGTGTGCGCGGGCGGCCCCTGGCGGCGGGTCCGCCGCGCTCGGCCGACGGCGGCGACACACCCCGCAATACAGCATCTGAGCTGCGGAAACTGCTAGATTCGCGAGCGTTGGGAAGGCCCCCGTCAATGTCCGGCGGATGTGGGGAGCGTCGCGGTGAGCCCCGTCGAAGTACGCAACGACCTGACCGGTCCGCAGTATCAGGACGCGTTCCACGAGCTGTTCGGCAACCGGGGCCTGCGGCTGGCCGACGTGTGCGGATACGAGGTCGGCGACTCCGCGCGCTACGCCGCCATCTGGGCGCCCGCCCACGGCCCCCATCCCAGCACCTACCAGTGGACCGCCCACGCGATCCCGGCCGGCGAATACCAGGGCGTCTTCGACGCCCGCACGGCCGAGGGGTACCGGCCCGTGCGCCTGACGCCCTACAGCGTGGCCGGGGCGACGCTCATCGCGGCGATCTGGGAGAAGACGCCCGGCCCCGAGTGGGCCAGCCGCCACGACTTCAACATCCTCAACCTCCAGAACCACCTGCGCCAGGTCCGCACGCAGGGCTTCCGCGTCGCCGACATCTGCTTCTACTCCAGCCTGGAGCCCAACCCCGACCATCTGGGGCCGCCGCCGGCCCCCATCGTCCGGGTCTCGCGGTTCTCCTCCATCTGGGTGAAATCCGACGGCCGCGACTGGGAGGTCCACGGCCCCCTGACCGGGGACGGCTACCAGGCCGAGTTCGACCGCCAGAACGGGCTGGGGCGCTGGCCGGTCCGCGTCAGCGGCTTCAACGTCGCCGGCGGCACCGACCAGAAGTTCGTCGGCCTGTGGGAACCGGCGCGCGGGCTGCCCGGCGAGGCCCACCACCGCATCGACGCCGCCGGCTACCAGGCGGACACGGCCCGGCTGGGCGGCGGGGGATGGCGCCAGCTGTGCATCGGCGCGTACTCGGCGGGTTACCGCGACGCCGCCGCGCCGCGGTTCAACCCGATCTGGGAGCGGCGTGAGGCCGAGCCCGTCATCGCGAAGCTCGCCGCCGCCTTCATGAGGGACTTCGAGGTCCCCGGCCTGTCGGTGGCGGTGGCCAAGGACGGCCTGCTGCTCCACGCGGCCGGATACGGCCTGGCCGACAAGGGCGCGGCCACGCCGGTGACCGCGTCGAGCCTGTTCCGCATCGCCAGCCTGGCCAAGCCGATCACCTCGGCGGCCCTCATGAACCTCGCCTCCCAGGGGCGGGTCGCCCTGCAGGACCTGGTCTTCGGCTCCAGCGGCCACCTGGGCGACCTGGGGACGCCGGCCGACGGCCGGGCCGAGCACATCACCGTCCGCCACCTGCTGGAGCACGCCTGCGGCGGCTGGGCCAGCGACTCCCAGGACCCGATGTTCTCCAACCCCACGCTCGACCAGCGGCAGCTGATCTCCTGGGTGCTGGCCAACCGGCCGCTCGACCACGACCCCGGCACCGCATACGCCTACTCCAACTTCGGCTACTGCGTGCTCGGCCGCGTCATCGAGCACGTCACCGGCCGCACCTACGCCGACCACGTGGCCCAGGACCTCTTGGCGCCGTGCGGTGTCACCGACATGTCCATCGCGGGCGACACCCTGGCCGACCGGCTGCCCGGCGAGGTCGTCTACTACGGCCTGGACGGGGACGACCCCTACAGCATGCGGGTGCACCGCATGGACGCCCACGGCGGCTGGGTGGCCACCGCAACCGATGTGTTGCGGTTCGCCGTCCGGGTGGACGGCTTCCCGGCTCCGCCCGACGTCGTGCCCGGGGAATGGATCACCGCCATGACCACGCCCTCGGGCCTGGCCGGGTCCGACGGCTATGCGCTGGGGTGGGCGGTGGCCCCCGATGGGACCTGGTCGCACACCGGGTACCTGCCCGGGACGGCGTCGGTGCTGGCGCGCACCAAGGACGGCTACTGCTGGGTGGCGCTGGCCAACACCGGCCGCAAGGACACCGCCGACCCCGACCGCTCCACCGAGAACGGCCTCACCCGCCTGATGTGGGACGTCCACGACCAGGTCGACGTGTGGCCGGCGGGCCAGGCGCTCTGAACGGCGCGGCCGCGCCGCTACATGCCGCGCAGGTGGTCGCGCAGCGTGCGGGCCACCCGGCCCATCAGCGCCTCGGCCTCGGGCTGGGCGCGGGCGGCCACCTGGGATTCGGTCAGCGCGGCCACGCCGAAGACCTGGCCGTCGTCGTGCTCGACGACCCCCACCTCGTGGCGCAGGTTGAGCAGGGTGCCGGTCTTGGAGGACCACAGCGTGGAGTCGGAGCTGAAGTCGGGCGTGAGCCGCTGGCGCATGAGGTTGTCGGCCATGAGCGCGCGCACGCGCGCGGCGACGCCCGGGTCGATCGGCGAGGGGGTCCACAGCGCCTGGAGCAGGTCGACGAACGCCCGCGCCGATCCGGAGCTGGCGCGGGTGACGTCGAGCTGGGGGATCCCGTGCCCGCGCCCGGCCGTGCCCGCCCCGATCGCCAGGACGTGGGCCAGGTGGACGTCGGCGGCGCGCAGGCGGTCGGCCGGGGTGTCGCTCAGCTCGCGGATCGAGTGGCGGATGGTCAGGCCGCGGACCCCGGCCGCGCGCATCGCCTCGGCGACCTGCGCGGGCGGGGCGAGGGCGAACAGGGCCTCGGAGGCGACGTTGTCGCTGAGGCAGATGCTCAGGTAGACGAGGTCCTCGATCGAGATCCGGGCGGGGTGGCGGAACTTCGTGATCCCGGTGACCCCGAGGGTGGTGTCGCGCCCCGGCTCGACCAGGATCCCCTCGGCGCCGTCGAGCTCGCCGGTGCGGATGCGGTCGAAGATGGAGATGGCCAGCGGGACCTTGACCAGCGAGGCGGTGGGGTAGGCGAGGTCGGGCTCGATGCCCACCTCGGTGCCGGTGCGCAGGTCGCGCACGAGGAAGGAGCCGCGCAGGCCCGCGTCGTCGAGGTCCTGGCGCAGGTCGCGCAGGAGGGAGGCCTCGCTCATCATCCGGCGGCCCCCAGGCAGTGCGCGATGGGGTCGTGCAGGGTGGTGCGCAGGCGTTCGGCCTCGTCTCCGTCGGTGGCGGCGACGTCGAAGCTGCGCACCAGGCGCAGCTCGCCGATGGGGCGCCAGTGCAGCCCCAGCTCCCGGGCCTGGGCCGGTGAGGCCAGCAGCAGGTCGGTGGATCCGTAGACCTCGGCCGCGGCCGAGGTGAGCGCGGGGGCGACGGCGACCTGGGCGGGCTGCAGGCCCACGGAGTCGCGGGTGCGCATCACGCGGTCGCGGATGTGGGGCACGTCGTCCTCGGGCTGGATCCAGATGCGGCGCCGGCGCTGGGCGCGGCCGCCGCGGCCGGTCCGCAGGGTGTCGATGTAGACGGTGGCGGCGGAGGGCTCGGCGGTGGCGGCCAGTCCCAGCGGCACCGACCAGCGGCCTTCGTCGGCGGGGACCTCGGTGATGGCGGCGCCGACCTGCTGGGAGCGCAGGAGCTCGGCGCGCTCGGCCGGCGGCGCGGCGTGGAAGTCGAGGTAGACGCCTTGTTTGCGGGCTTCGGCGTCGAGCAGTGCGAGGTCGCGGGTGGTGCAGGTGTCGGGTATCGCCAGGCGCAGGGGCGTGCGCTTGGCGCGTTCGGCGTCGTACTCCATGGCTTCGGCGAGGCGGACCAGGCGCTTGGCCGAGGGCAGCATGTCGCGGCCGAAGGGGGTGAGAGTCGCGCGCCGCGTCGAGCGGTCGAACAGCCGCGCGCCCAGGTGCTGTTCGAGGGCTGCGATGCGGCGGCTGGCGACCGGCTGGGGGATGCGGGCGGCCGCGGCCCCGAGGGTGAAGCTGCCGCGTTCGCTCACACTGACGAACGCGCGGCAGGCGCCGACGATGTCCATCCCCGAAGATTATGCCGTTTTCGCATCAGACCGGTCATTTTTGTCTTGGACAGCATCAGCCCGCTGCGGCCAGACTGCAGCGCGAGGCCGCACACGGGCCGTTCCCGTGGCCGCACGCTCGCCCGCCGGAGGTCGTTCCGGCAGGTGGCAGCGGGTCGTCCAGCTGCCCGCGGTGCCCTCGCCCATCCAATGCCGACCCATACGACAGGGAGATCCACCATGCCCGTCCAGCTCACCCGCCGCGCCGGGATCGCGGCCGTGGCCGCGCTCACGCTCGCGCCGCTGGCCGCCTGTTCCACGGGGGAGGCCGCGACGCCGGCGTCGGAGACGACGGCGTCGTCGCCGGAGGCGGAGTTCGAGCGCCTCGAAGACGAATTCGACGCCCGGCTGGGCGTCTACGCCGTGGACACCGGCTCGGAGGAGGACATCGCCTACAACGCCGGCGAGCGCTTCGCCTACGCCTCCACCTTCAAGGCCCTGGCGGTCGGCGCCGTGCTCCAGCAGAACTCGCTGGAGGAGATGGAGGAGCTCATCACCTACTCCGAGGAGGACCTGGTCGAGCACTCCCCCATCACCGAGCAGCACGTCGACACCGGCATGACGCTGATGGAGCTGAGCGACGCAACCGTCCGCTACAGCGACAACGCGGCGGCCAACCTCCTCTTCGAGGAGCTGGGCGGGCCGGAGGGGCTGGGCGCTGCGCTGGCGGGGATCGGCGACGACGTCACCCACGTCGACCGCATCGAGCCGGACCTCAACGAGGCCACCCCCGGCGACATCCGCGACACCAGCACGCCCCGGGCGCTGGCCACCAGCCTGGGCGCCTACACCCTGGGCGATGTGCTGCCCGAGGAGAAGAGCGCGGTCCTCGTCGACCTGCTCAAGCGCAACACCACCGGTGACGCGCTGATCCGCGCGGGCGTGCCCGAGGGCTGGGAGGTCGGCGACAAGACCGGGGCCGGCGGCTACGGCGGGCGCAACGACATCGCCGTCATCTGGCCCCCGGAGGGCGACCCGATCCTGATGGCGGTCATGTCCAGCCGCGACGAGGAGGACGCCGAGTACCAGGACGCGCTCATCGCCGAGGCCGCGGCGGTGGCGATCGAGGAACTGGGCTAAGCGGCCGGCGCCGCCGTGCCGCCGGCCGCGGTACGGCGGGGATCCTTCGGCGGCCGGGGCGAGCCCCGGCCGCTTTCACTGTGCGGCGGCCTCCTCCGCGGTGTCGTGGCGCCGGCGGGCCGCGGCGATGTCGTCGCGGTGCGCGCCGGCCCAGGTGTTGAGCGCGGTCAGCGGCTCCAGCAGGGTGCGGCCGAGGTCGGTCAGCGCGTAGTCGACCCGCGGCGGCACCGTGGCGTGCGGGGTGCGGGTGACGAGGCCGTCGCGGACGAGGATCCGCAGGGTGCGCGTGAGCATGCGCTGGCTGATGCCCTCGATGGCGCGGTTCAGCTCGGTGAAGCGGTAGGTGCTCTGGCCGAGGAGGACCACGATCAGCACACTCCACTTGTCGCCGACGATGTCGAGCACCTCGCGGATGGGGCAGTCGGCGTCGGCCGGAACGGGCACCGGCACGGTCACACCCGTGTGCGTATCGGACATCGATGTGCCTCCTTACGTTCGCTCCCATCATTGCGTACTGTAGGGCGGGCTACAGACAAAAAGTAACCGACCACCTTGGAGTGCCCATGGGTCCCCTCCCTACGCGCGCCGACACCGGGACCTCCACCCCGCCGCCGGCCCCCTCCCCTGCCGAACCCGGCACGGGCGCCGCGCCGGACGGCCTTCCCGCAGAGGGGCGCCCGGCGCTGATCGACGTCGGCTCGCCCGACGCCCCGGCGTGCACCGACGGGGCGTGCCTGCTGTGAGCGGGAGGCTGCGGATCGACGTCTGGTCCGACGTCGTCTGCCCCTGGTGCTACATCGGCAAGCGGCGCCTGGAGGCCGCGCTGGCCCGGTTCGAGCACGGCGAAGCCGCCGAACTGCACTGGCACGGCTTCCAGCTCGACCCCGCCCACCCCCGGGGACTGCGCCGGCCGACCACGCAGACGCTGGCGCAGAAGACGGGCGCCCCGCCCGACCAGGTGCGGGCGATGACCCGCCGGGTCAGCGAACTCGCCGCGGCCGAGGGCCTTGCCTACGACCTGGAGCGGGCCGTGTCGGTCAACACGCTCGACGCCCACCGGCTGGCCCGCCTGGCCGCCGGCCACGGGCTGGGCGGGCCGATGCACGAGCGCCTGCTCGCCGCCCACCTGGGCGAGGGCGAGATCGTCGACGACACCGACACCCTGGTGCGCCTGGGCGCCGAGGTCGGCGTTCCCGGGGACGAGGCCCGGCGGGTGCTGGAGGGCGACGCCTACGCCGACGCCGTGGCGGCCGACCTGAACGAGGCGCGGCGCCTGGGCATCACCGGTGTGCCGTTCTTCGTCGTCAACGGCACCCACGGGGTGTCGGGCGCGCAGGAGGTCGAGACCTTCCTGTCCGCGCTGCGCGCCGCCTACCGCGACGACGAGGCCGTCGCGGCTGGCTGACCCCCGCGGCGCGCTCCGGGCCGGCCCCGCGGCACACCGTCCGTCCCGCTCCCGGCCCGTGGCCGTGGCAACGGGCCGCGAGCGGGGCGGATAGGGTCGGGAGTATGGAACTGGCGAAGGTGCACCCCGAGCTGCGCCGCGCGGTTCGGCGCGTCCCCCTGATGCCCGTGGGCCGGCCGTGGTTCCGCCGATTGGCGCGGACCGCGCTGGACCGCCTCACCCCGCCGACGGTGGTCGACGGCGTCCGGTCCGCCGACTCCACCGCCGACGGCGTCGCCGTGCGCGTCTACCGGCCCGAAACCGGCGCATCCGGGGCCGGGCTGCTGTGGATCCACGGCGGCGGCCTGGTCATCGGACACCCCTCCCAGGATGACCGGTTCTGCTCCAGCACAGCACGCGACCTCGGCATGGTCGTGGTCTCGGTCGACTACCGGCTGGCCCCCGAAGCCCCGTTCCCGGCGGCGCTCGACGACTGCGCCGCCGCCTGGGAGTGGTTCCGCCGCTCCGCGGCGGACCTCGGCGTGGATCCCGCCCGCATCGTGGTCGGCGGCCAGAGCGCCGGCGGCGGCATCGCCGCCTGCCTCACCCACCGGCTCCGCGACAGCGGCGGGCTCCAGCCCCGCGCGCAGCTGCTGGTGTGCCCCATGCTCGACGACCGCACGGCCGCCAGGACCGAGCTCGACGAGGTCGGGCACTGGGTCTGGAACAACGGGCTGAACCGATTCGGCTGGCGCTCCTACCTGGGCGCGGAACCCGGAGCGGCCCCGGCGCCGTACTCGGTGGCCGCGCGGCGCGACGACCTCCGCGGCCTGCCCCCCGCCTGGATCGGCGTGGGCGACATCGACCTGTTCTCCGAGGAGGACGCCGACTACGCCCGCCGCCTCCGCGCGGCCGGCGTGGCCTGCGAGCTCGACATCGTCCCCGGGGCACCCCACGGATTCACCAGCTGGGGGTACCGGACCTCCGTGGCCGAGCACTTCATCCAGCGCAGCCGCGCGTGGCTCGCGCGCGCCGCCGCCGTCGAGAACGCCTAGCGCACCCGGCCGCCGCCCAAACGCCGTCGACGGCCGTCCCCGGAAGCCGGTCGACCGGGTTCCGGCGCGGGGCCGACCGTGCAAGGCGCGCACGCCCTTCGCCGAACAGGCGACCCGTGGCGACCCGGCGACAGGGCCGATGGATCACCCGATCGACGACGCGCGGCGGTCTCGCCCCCGGTGCGCCCTGCGCCGTTTCAAGGCCCGATCCGGCCACGCGGAACTCCGCGCGGAACCGGAACCGCGCCGCCGCCTCCGGCGTCCCACATGCATGAACGGCCGCGCCCTCTCGGCCGCTCCACCGTCCAGCGCCCCCGCGACCCTGTTGGAGGATCCCACCGGATCACAGAGCCGAAGGCGTCCCATGATCCACGCTCTCGTCCCCCCGTCCCCCCGACCCGACCGCGGTGCGGGCTACACCGAGTACGCCGCCGTGCTCCTGCTCGTCGCGGCCGTCGCCGGCGTCGTGATCACCAGCGGCATCCCGCAGGGCGTCGGCGGCCACATCGACGCCGCGCTGTGCCGGGTCTCCGCCGCGCAGACCGACGAGGACTGCGAGCCGGGCTCCGGCGGCAACGGATCGGCCGGCGTCCAAGGCCTGCGGCCCGACCCCGGTCCGGCGGAGAACCCCTGCGACCCGCTGTGTGAGCCCTACAGCCGCCCCGGGCCCGACTACAACGTCGAGCCGTTCCCCTCACCGCCCGCCGCCCACCCCGACGACGCGGCCGCCGCGGACTCGGCGGCGCAGTACGACACGGTCGACATCGACGACCACACCTCGTGCTGGCTGCTCCTGCTCATCGGCTGCACCAACGAGGTCTATGAGGCGCACGAGATGCTGGCCGTCGCCGTCGCCTACTTCCGCGACCGCCAGGGCTCCCCCGACGCCGCCGACCTGCTGGAGCACTTCCGCGAAGGCTCCGGGGAGACCTACCAGATCTCGGGCGACAAGCTCGTCGGCGACATCCCCGAATTCCGCGATCGGGTGGAATCGGACCGGGAGGACCTGGGGCGGTCCGCCGTCCTGGAGGCCCAGGAGCGGGGCATCACCGAGCCCACGGTGTTCCCGCTCAGCACCGAGTGGAACGCCTTCGGCCGCGACCCCGCCAACCCCGACCAGGGCACCTACCGCAACAACAACTGGTGGTACGCCCTGGCGAGCTTCCGCTACTCGCTGACCGGCGAGGTGACGGTGACCCCGCCGCAGCAGCCGGGCGGAGAGTGGACCTACCGGGTGGACACCCAGGTCAACATCAAGAAGTACTACGACTGGGACCCCGACGACCACACGGCGTTGAAGCCGCCGTTCTACAACGCGTCGCAATGGACGCACCGCGAAATGCACCGCACCGGCCTGGCCCAGGAGTTCTGGGTGGTCGGCCAGAGCAGGCCGGAGATCCGCTATGGCACCCTGTGACGGGCGCGACCGCCGGGGGGCCGCGGCGGGCCGCCGACGCCGAGTGGGACCGCGGCCGAGGAGGGGAAGGGCAGGACACATGACCACACGCAGCGCGGTGCTCGCCGGCGCGCTGGCGCTCGCGGCGCTGTCGGCCGGCTGCTCCGCGGGCGGCGCCGAGCCGCCCGCCCCCTCCCCGCCGCCCAGCCCCACGGCGACCTCCGACACCGGCCGCGTCGCGGAGTTCGCGGGCCTGGAGGTCCCCGCGCGGGCCACGGGGCTGGAGGTGGACGAGCGCACCAGCGACGGCGGCCTGACCACGCTCACCGCGCGGTTCGACACCGACCGCGCCGGCGCCGAGGCGTTCTGCGCCGCAGAGAACCTGGGCGTCTACCCCGACCCCGAAGGCCCCGACGACGCCGACGCCGAGGCGTTCGGGATCGACCCCGCCGACCCCGGCACCGTCGACGGCAGCACCACCTGCCGCGGTGCCGAGCCCACCGCGGGGCGCGTCCAGCGCGAGGTCCTCATCCTCTACCCGGGCGCCGACGAGGCCCGGGTGCACCTGTTGGCCTACGACTCCCCCTGAGCACCGCGTGCGGCCCGCCGGTGCCGCCGCGGCCGGGCGGCCCCGGCGGCTCAGCCGCGCAGGAACCCCAGGACCGCGTCGGCCTGGCCCAGGATCGCGTGCCCGACCCCGGGCAGGAGGTCCACCCTCGCGTGCGGGACGCACCGGCGCACGCGCCGGGCGGTGTCGCGGGAGTCGAACATGGCGTCGCGGTCCCCCGCGATCACCAGCACGGGCATGCGCAGGCGCCGCAGGTCGTCGTCGGGGACGACAGGCAGCCGCTCGGTGCGCGGCTTGAAGTGCGAGAAGGTGAGCACCACGGAGTCGAGGGCGGGCCCGGCCTCCGGCGCGTCCAGGCCCGCGACCATCCGCGCGGACCGGCGCAGCCCCCACAGCCCGAACGGGCGCAGGAGGACGGCCGCCAACAGCCAGCCCGTCTTCTGCCGGCCGATGCCGCCGGGGCACAGCAGGGCCAGGCGCGTCACCCGCTGGGGCCGGCGGACGGCGTAGTCCAGTGCGAGCCGCCCGCCCAGTGAGGCCCCGACGACAGCGGCGTCCGAGATCCCCAGCCCCTCCAGCACGTCGTCCAGCCACAGCGCGTGGGCGTCGGAGTCCAACGGCGGTCGGGAGGGCGCGCTGTTGCCGGGCTCGCCGATGAGGTCGACCGCGTAGGTGCGGAAGTGCCGTGCCCAGGAGGCGACGTCGTCGCGCCACATCATCGCGTTCGTCCCCGATCCGTGCAGCAGGAGGACCGGCGGCGCCTGGGGCGGGCCGGAGACGACGGCGAACGTCTCCCCTTCGCGGGTGGGCACGCGCACGTGTTCGGCGGGCACGGGCCAGGTGCGCAGCGCTCGGCGGTAGTGCCGCAGGACCTCGCCCCCACCGGCCTCGGACGTGTAGATCGCGGTCATTGCACGACCATCCTCCCCAACGAGTGAACTTCCGGGAAATACCCTAACGTCACTCGCACGAGGAAGGAAAAGTAATTTTACGGAGTGGTACCTCGGGAGAATGGTCGAGCCGACCGCCCGATGCGATGCGCCCGGTAGGCGCGGGCGCCCGTAGGGGGCCGGGGCGAGCAGGCGCATCGCGTTCGAGCGCCTGCACGACTTCCGGGACCTGGGCGGTTGCCGGACCTCCGACGGCCGCACGCTGCGCTGGGGCCGGCCGTTCCGGTCCGACCCGCTCGGCGGGCTCCGGGGCGACGACGGGGACCGCTTCCCCGCCCTGGGGATCGGCACGGTGATCGACCCGCGCCACCCCTGGGAGGTCGAACGCGGCGGACGCGTCCACCACCACCCGGGGCTCGCCCACCACCACCTGAGCATCGAGGACCGGCCCTACGAGCAGGCCGGCCTGGACCCCGGCGCCGACCCCGCCCCGTTCCCGGCCGAGCGCAACTCCGAAGCCGCCCGCGAACGCGCCGCCGGGATTCGCGGCGCCCGGGAGGTCATCGCCGGCTCCGCCGCCCCGCTGGCGTTCCACTGCCATTCCGGCGAAGACCGCGTCGGCGTCCCGCCCATGCCGGTCCTCACCCTGGCCGGAGTGGGCGCCGGCGACATCGCCGCCGACTACGCCCTGACCGGCCGGGCAGCCGAGCGCCTGGTGGCCCAATGGCGCGCCGGCCACCCCGACCTCGCCCTCGGATGGGCCGCCTACGGCACCGCCCCGGCCGAGACCGTGCACCTGTTCACCGCCGACCCGGAGCGGCGGTACGGATCGGTGCGCGCCTCTGCCGCCGACCACCTCGGCGCCGACGACGACCCGGTGGCACCGCTCCGGACGGCTCCCGCCCCCCTGCTCCCGTAGCGGACGCGCCCCAGCCCTTGAGGCCGGGGCGGCCG
This sequence comes from Nocardiopsis mangrovi, assembly GCF_042653925.1. Taxonomy (NCBI): domain Bacteria; kingdom Bacillati; phylum Actinomycetota; class Actinomycetes; order Streptosporangiales; family Nocardiopsidaceae; genus Nocardiopsis; species Nocardiopsis mangrovi. Next base: position 120,832 of record NZ_JBHSFQ010000007.1, on the reverse strand, counting down.
GAACGGCTCCCCCGCCCCCGGCGCGGGGCGGATCACTCGATGACCGCGGTGGCCTCGACCTCCACCAGTAGGCCCGGCTCGGCCAGGGCGGCGACACCGATCCCGGTGAGTGGGGCCGACGGGGTGGTGCCGAGCTTCTCGGCGGCGCGGGCGACCCCCTCCACGAACAGCGGCATCTTGTCCGGGGTCCAGTCGACGAGGTAGACGGTCAGTTTCACCACGTCGTCGAAGGTGGCTCCCGCCGCCGCCAGGGCCGTGCCGACGTTGAGGTAGCACTGCTCGACCTGGGCGGCGAAGTCGCCCGCGCCGACCTTGCGGCCGTCGGCGTCGAGGGCGACCTGGCCGGCCATGAAGACCAGCTTCGATCCGGTGGCGACCGACACCTGCCGGTAGAGGCCGACCTCCGGAAGTCCTTCGGGGTTCGCCAGGGTGATGGCCATGCTGACTCCTTTCAGGGAGAAGATCCGCGGACGCGGGATCCCAATCTATAGCAATGCAATGCTATGTATTCTGGGTCCATGGCGAGGACGAAGGATCCCGCGGTCCGCACCATGCTCATCGAGCGCGCCGCACAGATGCTCCGCGCGCGCGAGCCCATCACCCTGCGCTCGCTGGTGGCCGGGACGTGCGTGTCGACGATGGCCGTCTACACCCACTTCGGCGGCATGGACGGCATGTGGAAGGCGCTGCGGCAGGAGGGCTTCACCCGCCTCGGCGCCCGGTTCGCGACGGTGGCGGCGTCCGCGGACCCGGTGCGCGACCTCGCCGCCCTGGTCGCCGCCTACCTCGGCAACGCGCTGGACCACCCCGACCTGTACCGGGTCATGTTCGACGCGACCTTCGAGCTCGAAGACCTCGAAGCCGCCGACGCGACACTGGAGTACCTCGTCCAGGCCGCCCGGCGGGCCCGGGACGACGACCGCTTCCGCGCCGACACCGACCCCCTGGACCTGGCGATCCAGAGCTGGGCCATCGGCCACGGCCTGGTCTCCCTGGTCGCCACCGGCCCCCTGCCGCCACGGACACTCGACCACGGCGCCCCCATGCTGACCGCGCTGTTCGTCGGCGCGGGCGACGACCCCGGCAGATGCCGCGCCTCGGTCGAGCGGGGCTGGGAGCGACCCCTCGACCTCGGCGAGGAACCGGCCCCCGGATAGGCCGACGGCCGGGACCCCCGGCGTCCCCCGCGGCCTCCGGGAACGGCCGGGCCGAACGCCCCGGATACGCTTGTCCCCTGCCGCGGCACCGCACTACCGTGCCGCTGTGGACCTCTTCTCACGCTCCTGGGCGGCGTTGCGCGCGGCGGTCGCCGAACTCCCCGACGAGGACTTCGAGCACCCCTCCGGCTGCGCCGGCTGGCTCGTGCGCGACCTCGTATGCCACCTGGTCATCGACGCACAGGACGTCCTGATCACCCTCGCCACCCCCGCCGATCCCGATGCCGGACCGACCGTCGACGCGGTGACCTACTGGAACGTCACCGGCCGCCCGCCCACCGGCGAGGACCCGCTCGACGCGCTCATCGTCCGCCTGGCGGCCGCCTACCAGGAACCCCACCTGCTCAAGTTCCACCTCGACGACGTCGGCTCCGCCGCCGGGCGCGCGGCCGCACTCGCCGACCCCGGCGCCCGGGTGAGCACCCGCGGCGAGGTCCTCACCGCGGGCGACTACCTCACCGCCTACGTCCTGGAGTGGACACTGCACCACCTCGACCTGATCGCGCACCTCCCGCACACGGCGCCGCCGCCCGCCGAGGGCCTGGCGCGCTCCCGCGCGATGCTGGAGGAGATCGCCGGCGCCGCCTTCCCGGCGTCGTTCACCGACACCGACGCCCTGCTGGTCGGCACCGGCCGCCGGGCGCCGACCGGTACCCAGGTGGCGGAACTCGGCCGGCTGGCGGAACGGCTGCCGCTCGTCGTGGGCTGACACCTGCGCCGAACCGGGACCGGACGCGGCGCCGTCCGTTAGGCCGGTCGTCGGTCTCGGCGGCCGTGACGCCGTCAGCGGATGGCGTCCCGGTCATCAGCGGGCGTCGGGCTCCGGCCACCTCCGCCACGGCCGGAGCTTGGCGGGGTCGCGCACCACCCAGATGCGCCGGATCCGGCCGCCCGCCACGTCGAACGCCGCCACCGTCACGGTGATCCCGCCGTTCAGCGCCACCAGGCCGGGGCGGCCGTTGACCGTCTGCTCCCGGACCGTCAGACCGGGCACCCTGGCGGCGATGCCGAGCATGTGGCGGGCGATGCGCTCAGCGCCGACGACCGGCCGCAGCGCGGCGCCGGCCTGGCCGCCGCCGTCGGCGGTCATCGTGGCGCGGGGATCGAGGAGGCCGACGAGGGCTTTGATGTCCTTGGCCTCCCAGGCCCGCTTGAACCCGTTGACCAGGTCGGCCTGCCGCTCAACGGGATCCGGCGCCGACCGCGGCGCGCGCAGCCGGCGCCGGGCCGAGGCCGCCAGCTGGCGGCACGCCCCGGGTGTGCGGCCGACGACCTCGGCCACCTCGGCGAACGTGTAGCCGAACACGTCGTGCAGGATGAGCGCGACGCGCTCGGCCGGGGTCATCGATTCCAGCACGACCAGGAAGGCCACGGTGAGCGATTCGTCGAGGGTGACCCGGTCGGCCGGGTCGGCCACGCTCACGCCCCAGCGCACGCTGACCCATTCCGCGGACCCCGGCAGCGGCTCGGGGATCCACGCACCCGTGTAGCGCTCCCGCCTGGCCCGTGCCGAGCCGAGCAGGTCGAGGCAGATGCGGCCGGCGACGGTCGTCAGCCAGGCACCGGGCGACGCGATGTCCGCGCGCTGCTCCGGGGTCAACGCGTACCAGCGGGTGTCGGCCTCCTGCACGACGTCCTCGGCGTCCGACAGCGACCCCAGGAGCCGGTAGGCGAGATGGATCAGCTGGCGCCGCTCGCCCGTGATCGCGCTCAGGCCCGGATCGGGGCCGTCGTGTCCCGTCTCGGATGGGTCGGTCATGGTCGCGTGCCCCCTCGGTCGCATCCGTCCGTCACCGGTCCGACGAAGCAGGGCCCGCGGACGCAAGGCCGGTGCGCGCCCGTACATTCCGGCGGGCCGTTTCGTCGGAAGGGTGAGACGGGTGGCGTGCCACGCACCACCGCCGAGACGGAGAAGGGCGGAGCCCCGCCATGGCCACACCGGCGACGACCGGGCACGGCGCTCACATGTTCCTGCGTGTCGCGGTCGCACTGCAAACTCTTATGGTCTTCGTCCAGGCGGTCAGCGCCGGCCTGCTGCTGTCCGCGCCGTACGGGGAGGCACTGCACGGCATCGGGGCGCGCGTGGTCTTCGCCGCGGCGATGCTCCACGTGGCCGCCGCGGTGGCGGTGCGGCGGAGGGGCGGGGGCTCGCCCCGGGCCGTCCTGTACGCCGCCGGGTTCCTGGGGCTCCTGCCGGCGCAGGTCGTGCTGGGCATCGCCCATGTGACGGCCCTGCACGTCCCGCTGGGCGTCCTGCTGTTCGGCATGAGCGTCCTCCAGTTCGCGTGCGTCCTGGCGGCCCGGCGCGCGCGTGCGGCCACCGCGGCGTGACGTGGCGCGCCTGCCGCCCGCCGGCGGTGTCCGGGCCCCGGAGTGGACCGCGGGGCCCGCGTCGGCGCGCGGCCGCACATGGCGGGTACGCAGCGGGCCGCCCATTGACACGGGAGGCCCGCCACGCCGGTGCCGTCGGTGGCCCCGGCCGCCTATCGCGCCAGATCGGCGCTGAGGGTGGTGTCGGGAACGCAGACGATTCCGTCGAACGCCTCCAGCGCGGGGATCTCGATGAAAGCGGTGTCCAACCGGGTACGCACGGGCTCCGGCAGCAGGCGGCGCCGCGCATACGCGCGCAGCGCCCGCGCGTCCACCAGGGCCGGGTGCCCGGGGACACCCGCGAACAGCGCCTCGACGCTGTCCGGCACCGCCTCAGGTGTGGCGGCCCGCCCCCAGCGCATCCCCATCGGGTGGTCCCGGTCGGGCACGTTCTCCACGGTCTCCCCGCCGTTGCCGGTCAGCGCGAGCGGGACGTAGTCGGCGCCGAGCGCCCGGGAGAGCAGGTTCCCCATGGTCGACACCGCCAGCGCGCCGTCGGCCCGGTTGGGTGAGCGCTGGATGTGGGCGTTGTGCCCGACCAGCACGACGCGGGTTCCGGGATCGGCGTGCTCCAGGAACTCCAGCAGCGTGTCGGCAAGATAGCGCTCCCGGGCGGCGAAGCTCCGGCCGTCGGGTTCGCCCGCGAGCGCCTCGGCCATGGCGCGCTGCGCCCGGTCGGTCGCCACCGCCGCGCGCACGTCCGACAACGCGGTCGCATACGCCTCGCGTCCGCCGCACTCGGTGTAGATCTCGCGCAGGTCCGTGAAACGTCCCAGCAGCCGGGCGAGCGCGGCGGTGAGCCGGTCCTGCACCGCCGGGTCCAGGCCGAGCCTGGCGTAGGCGGGGACCATGACCGTCCCGCCCTCGATCGGCCCGGAGACCTCCAGTGCGGTGTCCACGAAGCGCAGCGCCCCGGGGTCGGCGGCTGCCAGGTAGGCGGCGACCGGCTCCAGGGCGGGCCGCAGCGAGCCGCCCGCCATGGGGATGTCGCAGCCGACGAAGCGCACCGGCCGCTGAGCGCCGGCGTTGTGGCGGCGCAGCCACCGCAGGGTGTCCCGGCACTCGGCGGGCTGGCCCAGGCCGGTGGCGGCCCCGTCTCCGCCGCGGACGCTCCGGGCTCCGCCGCCCGCCGGGGCCAGGAGGGCGTCGATGTCGCCCGGACCGCCCCGGACCCAGGCGTCCACGGCGCGGCCCTCGGCGGCCCCGTACTCCATGGCGTAGGCGGTGAAGCCCAGCCGCTCGACGAGGAATCGCAGGATGCGGTGGCGCAACAGGCCGAACTCGCGGATCTGGTGGGAGTTCTCGCCCAGGGCGACCACGCGGGCGTCACCGACGAGGCCGCGGAGCGGCTCCAGGTCGTCGAGCGCGGCGTCGGCGTCCGCGCCGGGGCCGAGATCGGCGAGCCGGGCGGAGTGCGCGGCGACCCACCGGGTGAGTTCGGCGGGGGCGGCCGACAGGGTCGGCTCGGCCGGGCGGTGGAGGTCGCGCAGATCGCCGTGGGGTGCGCGCGGGCCGTTGTCGTGGTGGTTCTGGTCGTTCATGAGATGCGCTCCGAAGCGTGGTCCATCGTCGGAGCCGGGCAGCGTCGAGCACCGCACCGGCGGGAGACCGGAGTGCGGCGAAGCTGTCGAAAACGCCGGTCGCAGCCTGCCGCTAGGCGGCGCTGCGGGGCTTGACGAACCAGGTCTGGGCTGCGCAGGGAACCATGCCGGGACCGTATCAAGGGCGGCCGCGGCGCGCATCCCCTATTTCCCGGCGTGCCCGAGCCCGCCTGCGCGCGCGGTCGCCCCACTGGCACCCGGACTCGGCTCCCCCGACCGGCCGGCGGATTCGGGGCTTGAGCGGCAACCGAACGGCCAGTGGCGTCAGCGAGCCGTCCGGGCGCGGCTTACCGCCACTGGCCGTTCCGATCCAGGCGTTCGCGGCGGCCGTCGTCTGGCGCCGATCTCACGGATTCCTTTATTGGACGGCCGTGTCGAGGCCGATCACGATGGCGCCGAAGCGCCAATGCCCCGATGCACGACGACGCCCGCTGCGTCATGCGAAGTTCGGCGGCGGCGGGAGATCCGGCCGTGGCGTGCCGGCGTCGGACGCGGACGCCGGCACGCCGTAGGGCCGGCTCATCCCGGTATCGGGGCCTGCTTTTCCACGGGCAGCCACAAGTGGCCCGAGCCGAGGTCGGGCTCCTCCTCGTGCTCGACGGCCACCAGCGCCGGGCCCGGGGCGGTGCGGTAGCCGGGGTGGGCCGGGAACCACTCGGTGTAGACCGCGCGCCACAGCGATTGCAGGCCGCGGGGGAATTCCACCCGCTCGAAGGGGAACACCGCCCAGGTGCCCGCGGGGACCTCCAGGCGCTCCATCCCCTCAGGGGTGGGGGCGGTGGTGGCCGCGGCCACGTAGTAGTCGATCTCGGCGCCGAAGTCCTCGCCTGCGTCCAGGGCCACCGTCGCCGACAGCGCGCCGGGGGGCTCCTGGTCGCTGAGCGCGTCGAGCAGTTCCCAGGTGGCGTCATCGACCGCTTCGGTGAAGGCGACCATGTCCGGGTTGGGGCCCTCGGGGACGTTGGGAATCCGCTTTCTCAGCCCGACCAGGGCGAAGGCGTCTTTGTCGAGGACGCGGTAGCGCATCGTGGTGCTCCCTTCGATGGTGAGGTGGAAGGCCAGGCGGGACTGGGAGACCAGCACGGCCCCGGTACGCCGGGCCTGGCCGGGGGTGATGCCGTGGAAGGCGCGAAAGGCCCGGGTGAACGCCTCGGCCGAGGAGTATCCGTGGCCGACGGCGATGTCGAGCAGCGTCCGGCGTCCCTCCATCACCTCGGCGCCGGCCAGGGTGAGTCGGCGCCGTCGCACGTACTCCGACAGCGGCATCCCGGCCAGCGCGGCGAACATCCGGCGCAGGTGGTGCTCGGAGGTCAGCGCGGTGCGCGCCATCGCCGCCACGTCCACCGGGCTGCCAGGGTCCGTCTCGACGTGCTCCAGGGCCTTGTTCAACCGGTCCAGCATCGCTTCCCCCTTCGTTCACCAGCGACGCTAACGAGCGCGGAGGGGGTGGTTCCCGACAGTTGCCGTGCGCCGTCGATCAATCCAGGGCTCACTCGATCGACGGCGCACGGCAACTGTCGAGCATTCACGGAGCAGTCTCCAGCGCGGCCGGCTCACCCAGTCGGCGCGGCGGCCCCGCGTACCGCATCGGAACGCTGGGTGGCGGTAGAGCCGCCCGGTGCGGCCCGCTGGAGCCACTGGCCGTTCGATTGCTGCTCACGCCCCGATTCAGCCGCGCTCGCGCAGGTAGGCGTCCAGTTCACCGGCCCCGGTCAGCATCGCCCGCCCGCGGGCGGACAGCCGGCCGTGCCAGTCGCGCAGCGCGCCCTCCAGCGGCTCCAGCCCGCCGGCCGACCGCACCTGGGCGATCAGCGGGGCGATCTGCTCCAGCAGGTAGCCGCCCCGCCTGAGCTGGTGGGCCAGCCGGGCGTCGCGGACATCGGCCGCGTCGTAGACGCGGTACCCGGTCAGCGGGTCGCGGCGCGGGCGCACCAGCCCGACGCGCTCCCACTTGCGCAGCGTCGCGGGCCGGATCCCGAGCTCGCCCGCCAGCGTCCCGATGAACGTGCCGCCGGTCCCCGCCGCCGGAGCGGCAGGCTCGGACGCGGTGGTGGGGGCGAGGTTCCCGAGTGCGCCCTCCACGGCCTGGAGCGTGCGCCGGTCGTCGAGCAGCCGGGCGTGGCCCTCGTCGATGAGGTCGAACGCCTCGTCGACCTCGTTGCGGTTCACCGCCCGCATGATCGACGCCGCGGGCTGGTGGCCGTGGCCGGGCACCAGGGCAAGGAACGCGGTCAGGGCGCGCGCGTGCAGCGGGGTGTAGGTGCGGTAGCCGTGGGCGGTGCGGCCGGCGGCCGGAAGGATGCCGGCCTCCTCGTAGTTGCGGACGGCCTGGGTGGACAGGCCGTGCCGGCGCGCCAGGTCGATCGGCCGCAACCGCATCCCGCTTTGAAGGTTTCGTGCCACGATCCGCACGATACCGCGCACAGGTTTACACCGAAAGTTCAACGATACCGTTGAATGCATGGACACGGGAATCGAAGACACCGCCCACAACGTCGAGGCCGGCGCGGTCATGGGGCTGCTGGCGGCCCGACCGCGGCTGCTCGCCCTGGGCGAGCCCACCCATGGCGAGGACATGCTGCTCGACCTGCGCAACGAGCTCTTCCGGCAGCTCGTCGAGCAGGAGGGCTACCGGGTGATCGCCATCGAGAGCGACTGCCTGATGGGCCTGGCCGTGGACGACTACGTCACCTATGGCACCGGCAGCCTCGACGACGTCATGGAGCACGGCTTCAGCCACGGGTTCGGCGCGTCCGCCGCCAACCGCGACCTCGTGCGCTGGATGCGCGCCCACAACGACGGCCGGCCCGCGTCCGATCGGCTCCGCTTCGCCGGTTTCGACGGCCCGCTGGAGATCACCGGCGCCGCGAGCCCCCGGCAGGCCCTCACCGCACTCCACGGCTACCTCGCCGCCCGGGTCGACGCGGACCTGCTGCCCTGCACCGCGGACACGCTCGATCGCCTGTTCGGCGCCGACGACCGGTGGGCCGAGCCCGCGGCGATGATGGACCCGGCCCGGTCCGTAGGGCGATCGGCCGAAGCCGGGGAGCTGCGCCTGCTCGCCGACGACCTGGCGGCGCTGCTCGACGCGCAGGCGCCGCACCTGGCCGCGGCGTCCTCGCGCGACGAGTGGGACCGGGCGGGGCTGTACGGGCGGACCGCCGTCGGCCTGCTGCGCTACCACTACTGGATGGCCGACACGTCTCCGGGCCGCATGGCGCGGCTGGTCGGCCTGCGGGACGCGATGATGGCCGACAACCTCCTGGCCGCCGCCGAGCAGAGCCCGGTGCTGGTCCACGCCCACAACGCCCATCTCCAGCGGGACAAGAGCTCGATGCGGACGTGGCAGGGGCCGGTGGAGTGGTGGAGCGCCGGCGCTCTCGTGAGCACCCGCCTGGGCGAGGGGTACGCCTTCCTGGCCACGGCGCTCGGCACCATCCGCCACCAGCAGGTGGACACCCCGCCCCCGGACACCGTCGAAGGGCTCCTGTACGCGCTTCCGGGGGACCGCCGCCTCGTCGACGCCCCCCGGCTGGCCGCGGCCCTCGGCGATACGCGCCCCGCCCCGCGCGTGCCCGCCTACTTCGGCTACGCCCCTTTGGACCCGGCCCACGTGGGCGGCATCGACGGGATCGTGTTCGTCAAGGACGTCCCGCGGAGCTAGTGCACGCGGCCGGACGATCCGTCGGGCCGGGGCCGGCCCGGTGCGGGCGGGCGTTCAGACCTGTTCGAAGTGGAACGCCTTGATGAAGCAGTCGCGGGGCTGGCCGACGGCGAAGAGGACGCACTCCACGAGGGACTGCGCGCTCTTGGCCGCGTAGAAGGCGTCGTGCGCGTCCGACCGGTGGTGGCCGGCCGCTGCGCACGCGGAGACCAGCGTCACCACGTCGGGCCCGTCGGATTCGAGCAGCAGCGGCAGGAAGTGCTTCACGGCCAGGAGGGTGCCCGTGGCGCCGGACGCGACGGTCTCGACGATGTCGGCGTCGGAGGCCCCCAGCAGGTCGGGCCCGTCGAGGTAGCGGGCGCCGTTGTTGACCAGGAGGTCGACGCGGTCGGTGCTCTGGGCCACCGCGGACGCGAAGTCGCGGATCGACGCGGGGTCGGCCAGGTCGCAGGCGTAGGCGTGGACGCGGCTGTGGCCCCGCCCGCGGATCTCGTCGCGGACGCGCTCGGCGGCGGCGCGGCTGCGCGCGGACAGGAAGACCTCGGCGCCGAGGTCGGCGAACCGGATCGCCAGCGTGCGCCCGAAGCCGCGGCCGGCGGCGGTGATGACCACGCGGTGGCCCTCGAATCCCATGGTGAGGCTCCTTACGGCTGCGTCCGGTTCACGGTGCCCGATGGGGTTCGGACACCTGGCCCCTGCGCGGGCGGTGCCCGCCGGGAGCCGATCATGCGGGCCCGTCAGGACGTCGGCCCCTGACGGGCGCGCTCCTGGTGGCGGCGGGCCTTGAGGCGGTTACCGCAGGTCTTCATCGAGCACCAGCGGGCGGTGTTGGCGCGGCTGCGGTCGAGGAGGAAGAGGTGGCACTCGTCGTTGCCGCAGGGGCGCAGCCGACCGGGCCTGCGTTCTTCGACGTCGAACCAGGCGAGTACCAGCTCCACCGCGAGCATCCGCTCGGGCGGCACGTGGAGGCGCCACCGCAGGCCCGACTCGCCGACCTCGGGGAGCCGGCGGACGCCGGCGAGCATCCCTTGCAGCTCCGCCTCGGGGACGGGGCCGCGTGTGGCGGCCTGGAGCACGTCCCTCGCCGTCCGAAGCCGGTCGATCGCCGGTGCGTCACCGGTGCCGCCGTGCTCCCGTGCCCACCGCCGCAGCGCGGCGTCATCGGCCCACAGGTCCTGCGGGCGGCCGTCCACCACGGGGGTGCTGTTCAGCGCTTCGAGCAGCGCTCGTTCGTCGATCATGTCCGCCCGCCTCCCCGTTTCTAACCGCATTCGCCGACTTGACAGGTTACCGCGCATCCGTTCCAATGAAGGCGCCCGATAACCATCATAAGTTCTTTGGAGGGTTAGTCATGGTCGGCATCCGCCATCAGTACGCCACCGTGCGCGGACACCGCGTCTTCTACCGGGAGGCCGGGTCCCGTGACGCGCCGGCCCTCGTGCTCCTGCACGGATTCCCCACCGGCTCGCGCATGTTCCGCCGGCTGATCCCCGAGCTCGCCGACCGGTACCGCGTCATCGCCCCCGATCATCTCGGCTTCGGCCACTCCGACACCCCGCCCGCCGACGCGTTCCCGTACACCTTCGACGCGCTCACCGACATCACCGCGGCGCTCCTGGCCGGGCTCGGCGTCACCGACTACGCCATATACGTGCAGGACTACGGCGCGCCGATCGGGTGGCGGCTCGCACTGCGCGACCCACAGGCCGTCACCGCGGTGATCACCCAGAGCGGCAACGCCTACGAGGACGGCTTCGTCCCCGAGTTCTGGGCACCGGTGTGGGCCTACGCGAAGGACCCGGGACCCGAGACGGAGCCGGCGGTCCGAGCCGCCCTCGGCCTGGACGCCGTCCGCTGGCAGTACCTCCACGGCGTGGACCGCCCCGAACTGGTCGATCCCGACACCTGGACGGCCGACCACCGCGACATCAGCCGCCCCGGCAACGACCTCGTACAGCTCGCCCTCTTCCGCGACTACGCCGCCAACCCGCCCCTCTACCCGCGGGTACACGCGTACTTCCGGGAGAGCCGCGTCCCGCTCCTGGCCGTATGGGGCGCCGAGGACCTCATCTTCGGCCCCGACGGCGCCCGCGCGTTCGCGCGGGACCTGCCGGACGCCGAGATCCACCTGGTGCCCGGAGGAGGCCACTTCCTCCTGGAAAGCCACCTGGACAGCACGGCCGGCCGCATCCGGGACTTCCTGGCCCGGACCCTGCCGGCGGCACGGGAATGACGTCGCGCATCCGCGGCCGGCCGGCGGATCCGGGAGGGCGTCGCCGCGGTCAGGCCGCCGCGGCGTCCAGGCGGGAGAGGTAGGCGGTCATGAGATGGTCCCGGATGCCGTCTGCGCCGGGGGCGAACGGGTCGGCGGTGTGGCCCTTGAGCCGGTCGGCGAAGCCGTCTGCGACCGAGGGGGCCTGGTCGCGCAGGCGGCCGTCGGCGTCGAAGTACTTCATCTCGGCGACGTGGGCGTAGACGGGTCCGGGCGGGACCTGGGCGACGACGTCGCTGTTGTTGACGAAGCGGTAGGTGCGATCGTGCCCCCGCCACTTCCATCGGTGATCACGTTTCGCGTTCGACCCTATCCACAAGGTAGCGATCGACGAGGGCGAACGGCCGCGTCTTCCCGTGTCCGTGCGCGCGGCCGCCGGCGCGACCCTGCCGCAGGAGGTGAACGGGACGGACACCGATCCGATGTCGCCGGCGGCTGGTAGGGATGACCGTGTCATGTCATCGAACGGACGGAGTGGTCGTGTCCACCAAGGCCCGCGGACTTTACATCAGCCTGCCGATCGCCGACCGGATGCGGTCGATGCTGTTCTACCGCGACGCCTTCGGGTTCGAGCTCGTGGGCGAACCCACCGAGGAGGACGGCGTACCCGAACCCCTGATGTTCCGCATCGACCAGCGCACGCTGTTGGCGCTCATCCCCGCCGACGGCCTCGGCTGGGTCCTCGGCGACAGCCGTGCACCCGCCCCCGCCGGAACCAGCGAGTGCCTCATGGGCGTCGCGGCGGCCACCGAGCAGGAGGCCGCCGACCTCGTCGAGCGGATCCGCGGCAGCGGAGGGGAGGTACTGGCCGAACCCGGGCACCGGCCCTGGGGCTACACGGCCCTGTGCGCCGACCCCGACGGTCACGCCTGGCAGATCAACCTCGAACCCTGACCGGCGAACACCGCACCGGCCGCAGCGGCACCGCCGGCAGAGGGGCCGACCGGGGCGGCCCGCCCCTCGTCAGAGCGGGGTGAGGACGCAGAACTCGTCGCCCTCGGGGTCGGCCAGGACCGTCCACGGCACGTCGCCCTGCCCGACGTCGGCGGGCGTCGCGCCGAGATGCTCAAGGCGTGCGACCAGCTCCGCCTGATGGGTCGCGGACGTGGTGGCGAGGTCGATGTGCGCACGGTTCTTCACCGTCTTGGGTTCCGGGACGGCGACGATGTCGAGGCAGACGGCGACGGGGTCCGGATAGGCGAAGCCCTCGGGTTCCAGGTTGGCCACGCCGGGCCCCTCGCTGGAAGGCCCCAGCCGAGCGCCTCCGCCCAGAACCGGCCGAGCGCGGCCTCGTCCAGGGCACTCATACGAACCTGCGCAAGCCGAGTCGCCATGCCGCCGATCCCTTTCCCGTGCGGATCATGGAGCCCGCCCGTGTTCACCCGCCGCGGACGGGTCCGTTCCGCGGTCGTCCTGTCTCGACCGATCCGCTCGGTCGGCGCGAACGTCTCATGCGATCCGCCCGTCAACCACTGAATTGTCGGCCCCGGCCGACCGCGGGTGAGCCCGGACTCCGCGGTGCCCCGGGCGCGGCGGTCCGGCTGCGGGTCAGCATGATCGCGGGTACCGCGGCGAGGACGAAGAGCACCCCCGCCATCGCGACGTAGAGGTACACGCCGGTCGCCGTGCTCACCGGGGCGCCGCCGGCCAAGGCCCCGGGAATCCGGGTCGCCTTGAGCACCTCGCCCCCGGCGAAGTTGAAGACGACGGAGCCCAGGGCGAGCACGACCGACACCAGGCCGGCGATCGTGCCCTGCCGCTCGGGCGCCTCGATGCCGGTCGCCAGGTTGTAGCCGGAGGCGCCGATCGCGCCGGCGGCGATGCCGACCATGGCGCCGCAGGCGATCGCCAGCGGGAGCACCGATACGCCCGCCAGCATCGCGAACGTCGCCACGATCCCGACGGCGATGCCGCCCAGGAGGGGCAGTGCGGGGCCGAACCGCCCCGCGAGCCATCCGGCGCACGTGCCGCCGATGACGATGCCGAAGTTGGGCGTGGCGAGCAGCACGGCGACCGCCTCTCCGTCGCCCAGCCCGTAACCGAGCCCCAGGTCAGGGGGGACCTGGGCGATGATGCCCGTCAGTTGCAGCATGCTCCGGAAGGAGCCTGCCGCCAGGACCAGGGCCAGCAGCGTCAGCAGGATCGGGCGGCTGAGGGCCCGGATGTCGATGATGGGCTCGTCGACCCGCAGCGCCAGGAACGACCAGCTCGCGAACGCGGCGCCACCGGCCGCCAGCAGCGCGACCATGCCCCCGGACAGCCATCCGAGGTCACTGCCGAGGCTGATGTAGGCGAGCACCGCGCCCAGGCCGCCGCCGAGCAGGAGCGCCCCGCCCACGTCGATCCGGCCGGTGCCGCGGATCGGCGACTCCGGGATGAAGGACCGCACGCAGACGGCGGCCGCCGCGGCGAGCAGCGCCGCAGCGACGAACACGCTCCGGTAGCCGAACGCGTCGATGAACGGCTTCATCAGGAACGGCTCGATGATTCCGACGACCGACGAGCCGGACGTCACGAGCCCGACCACGGCCATCGCCACCCCCGGGGTGCAGATCTGGCGTGTGAGGGCCACCGTGATGAAGATCGCGGCGAAGGCTGCGCCTTGGAGGAAGCGCCCCGCCAGGAAGATCCAGACGTTGGGGGCGACGAGGCACACCAGCGCTCCCGCGCAGGCGAGCAGCAGCGTGCCGATGAGTATCCGGCGCTTGCCGAAGATGTCGGAGCTCTTCGCGAGCAGCGGCGACCAGATGGCCCCGGCCAGCATCGCGCTGGCATTCAGCCACGCGGCCTGGTCGGTGTCGAAATGCTCCAGCAACTGGGGCAGGACCATCATGGGCGAGCCGATGGCCACGTCGGCCAGGACGTTGGCGAGGGTGAGAACGGCAGCCCAGAGGATGAGCCGCTTGCTCCAGCGGTGCTCTTGGGCGCCGGGGGCGCGCTCTTCCAGCGTGTCGTTCACTGTGTATGTCCTCCAGCGCATCGGAGGGTGGGGTCCCGGCGAACGGCGCGTCCCGTGGGCGGCGCGCTCGGCGCGGGTCGCCGGCCGCGCCGGCTTCCGGGGGTGGGCGGGTGCGGACGCCCGTTGCGTGGCGGTCGCGCCCGATCGGCACGGGGCCGGTGGCGGTACCGCGCACGGCGGTGTCGCCGGGTGGTCGGCCGAGGCCGTGGGCCGTTGTCAGGATGACGCCGGGGAACCGGCGGCCGGCCGCATCGCGCCGGGTTCAGGGCGCGCCGGCTCCGGCGGCCCGCAGCGCCTCGTTGCGGGCGGCGATGGCGGCCCAGTTGGCCGGCAGCATGCGGTCGCGGCCGCTGTCGGCGCGGCCCTGGGCGAAGGTGACGTAGGGGCGCTGCCGGGCCTCGTACCGTGCGAACGCCGCGGTGTGGTCACCGCCGGACCGCTCGAGTCCTTCGGCGAGGAAGCGGGCGCCGGTGAGCGCGAGCGAGGTGCCCCGGCCGGACAGGAAGGCGGGGCAGTACCCGGCGTCCCCGACGAGGGCGACGCGGCCGCGGTGCCAGGAGGGCAGGTGGATCTGGCTCGCGGAGGTGAAGTAGAAACCGGGATCGGCGCGGGCGGCGTCGAGCAGCTCCGGGATCCGCCACGAGCCGTGGCCCGCGAAGGCGTCGATGAGGATCCTCTTCTGGGCGTCCAGGTCGTGGTGGTCGTAGTCGATCGGTTCCGAGCGGAACTGGAAGACCGCGACGGCCGTGCCGTTGTAATGGAAGATCCCCGCCATCCGGCCGGGAAGGTTGTATATGGAGTTGGCCCCCTCGGATCGCGCCTCGCCGGGGTGGTCGGCGAGGGCGAAGTAGACACCGAGGTGCCGGAGGTAGTCCTCGTCGGGCCCGAACACCAGCCGGCGCACCGCGGAGTGCTGGCCGTCGGCGCCGAGCACCAGGTCGTAGCGCCCGGTGCGGCCCGATGCGAAACGCACGTCGACGCCGCCGCCCTCGGCATCGTCGGTCAGTGCCGCGATCGAGTCGCCGAAGCGGATCGCCGCGGTGTCCGGGAGCTCAGCGGCGAGGACGCGCACGAGGTCCTCTCGGAGGAGCTCGATGTCGTCGTCGGAGTCGCTGACCTCCGCCATCGGTATCCGGGCCACCGGCTCGCCCTCGCTGTCGACGAACCGGGTGAGCTCGGACATCCGGACCCGTCGCCGCCGGATCTTCGCGAGCAGTCCCATCCTGTCCACGGTCTCGATGGCATCACCGCGGATGTCGATGGGTGTGCCGGCGATCCGGAGGCGGCGGGCGTACTCGACGACGGTGACGTCGTGGCCGCGGGTGCCGAGCTCACGCGCGCAGGCGAGCCCGGCGATGCCGGCTCCGGAGACGAGGATGTTCACGTGTGCGCTCCAGGTTTCGCTGAGGTGGGTGTGCGGTCGGATCGGCCGCCGTTCGCCGGTCGGGCGGGCGAACCCGCGCGGCGGTGCGGCCCGCGGGCACGCCGAGGCCGCCGCGTCGATCAATTACTAAAGCTACAATCTGTTGCGTTTAAGGAAGCTTACTTACGACCGGCTTGCACCGCAACGCCGCACCCCGCGACAATCGGCACCCGAGCAGAGAACGGGAGGTGAGCGCGGCGATGGCCAACGGGACCGACCGGCCGCCCGCACGGCGCCCCGGCGGCCGCAGCGCGCGGGTGAGGGCGCGGATCCTCGCCGCGACCGCCGAGCTCGTGGCGCGCGACGGCATCGCCGGCTTCCGCTACGAGGAGGTCGCCGAGTCCGCCGGCGTGCACAAGACCAGCGTCTACCGCAACTGGCCCGACCGCGAGGAGCTGGTGGTCGAAGCCCTCCTGCGCTACGCCGAGGACCTCGCCTCGGTCGCCGACACCGGCGACATCCACCGGGACCTGGTGGAGTTCCTGCTGGCCCTCGCCGGCGGCCTGGAAACGCCGTTCGGCCGGACGCTCGAACAGGCCATCTACCACACCGACGAAAGCCCCGCCGTCCGCCAGGCGGTGGCCAGGATCCTCGACCAGCGCGTGGCCGCCACGCGGCGGCGGGTGGACGCCGCTGTCGACAGGGGCGAGCTTCCCCCTGTCGACAGCGCCTTCCTCGGCGAGATGATCTCCGGACCGGCGCACCTCATCGTCAACCGCGGTATGCGCCCGTTCACCCGCGTGGACGCGGAGCGCATCGTCGGCGTGGTGCTCGCCGGCCTCCGGGCCACGGCACCGCACGCCTGAGCGGCCGTCCCGGCCGCACCGCGCTTCATGTCCGCGCTCAGCGCGGCGACGCGGGAGTGCCGGACCGGTTTCGGGCGCGCGGGTCCGCGAACCGCGAGCGGGAACCGGGGATCCCCGGTTCCCGCCCTCCCCCAGGCCTGGCGCGCCTGCTGCCCCACACAACGGCGCGGCCGCCCGGCACCTGGAAGTGCCGGGCGGCCGCACCGCCCTCTTCGGTCCTCTCAGTCGTTGCCGGACCGCACCGCCCGGTAGGTCAGCCTGCGCAGCAGCACCTCCGCCGGGCCCCGCCTGCCGGTGCGGTCGAGCGCGTACGCCACGGCGACGGTCGCCAGCCAGGTGGCCACGGCCACCAGCATCGCCGACCAGCTCGACAGGTACACCCCCAGGCCCAGCCCCCAGGCGGCCAGCACCGGCCCCCAGACCAGCGACTGCGCCAGGTAGCCGCTCATCGACCGCCGGCCCAGCGACACCAGCGCCCGCACCGGCAGCGACCGCTGCCGGCCGCGGGTGGCGATCCAGTGCGCGACGAGGCCGAACAGCGCGGCATAGCCCACCCCGGCGAAGGTCCCGGTGAACAAGTGCAGCTCGGTGACCACCGGCAGATAGGCCGGCCCGATGGCGCCGACGTGCTGGAGGGCCAGCGGCAGTCCGGCCAGCCAGCCGACGGAGATGCCCGCCACGGCGAGGAGGCGCAGCAGCGGCAGGTGGCGCGCGGGCTCGTCGAGCAGGCGGTGGCGGGCGGCCAGGAGCCCGATCAGGAACGCCGTGGGCAGCGCGAAGGTGATCAGGCCGGAGACCAGGGCCACCCCCCAGGTCGGCAGGCGGATGGCGGCGGAGAGGAGGTAGCCGGTCTCGGTGATGCTCGTGCGCTGGATGTCGGCGGCGGAGACCGCGGCGTCGGCCGCCGGGAGCACCAGGCCGGCCACGGCCGTCGCGACGCTGTACAGTGCGCCGGCGGCCAGCAGGACGGCGATCCAGACCTTGAGGGTGCGGTCGGTGCGGTTGAGGAAGAGCGGGACCATGATCAGGCCGATCAGGCCATAGGTGCCGATGATGTCGCCCTGCCACAGCAGGAGGGCGTGGACCGCGCCGAACAGCAGCATCCACAGGTGCCGCCGGCGCAGCAGGCGGCGGGCGTGGGCAGGGCTGGTACCCCGGGACATCTGCCGGGCGTAGAGCTGCCCGACCCCGTAGGCGAAGAGGAAGCCGAACATCGTATAGGCGCGGGCATCGACGGTGACCACGGTCAATGCCTGGGCGATCTTGTCGGCGATGTCGCCGTCGGCGGGGTGCAGCAGGGCGAGGCCGGCAGGGGCGTCGTAGATGAACCACGGCACGTGGGCCAGGGCGATCAGCAGCAGCATCATCCCCCGCGCCAGGTCGGGCGCCAGGGATCGCTCTGCCAGCGGAGTCGAGTGCACCGGGCCGCCGCCCGACGGGGCCGGCGCGCGATGGGTGTCGCGGGTGGTCATGGCGTCCTTTCGATGGGGGTCAGGTGCCCGCGCCGTCGAGCAGCCAGGAGTGGCGCAGCCGGAGGGCGCGCTCCGTGCTGGCCAACGCGGCGGCGGCGACGAGCGTGATGTTGAGCCAGAACGGCAGCAGGACGGGCGATGTGAAGGTCCCGGTCACCTCGTTGACCGGGGGGATCTCCGAGATCGGTCCGAGGGCCTGCAGCAGGTTCAAGCCGACCCCGGCGACGAGCAGGACCACCGAGACGAGCCCGATACAGCGGCTCAGAATCGGGTGCTCGCGGTGCAGGCGGGCGCGCCGCCCCTCGGGGGACCTCGGGTCGGGGGTGAGCTGCTGCTCTGCGCCGCTGTTGGCGACGTAGTGGCAGCGTCTGATCCCGAAGGCGCTCATCGCGACCTCGATACGGCCGCCTGGGACGGGGAAAGCGGCGGGCATCTTGGACTGGGCGCGGTGTCCGCCGTCGAGGTACAGGTGCGCCCTGACCTCACCGTCCTCCTGCTCACCCCAATGCACGACGTCGACCGCGTACTCCATCTCGCGGCCGTCGTCTCCGGGGAGGCGGAGATAGAACAGAGAGCGGCCGAGGAGATGCCACCAACGGAAGCGCTTCAGTTCGCGTCCGTCCCCGTCCTTCACACGCGCTGCCGCCCGCCGACGGCGCCATTGCTCGAACATGTCCCGCCCCCCATCCTGAGCCGACCGGTTTCCAACACACTGTGCTAGCGCGAGAAGAGACTAACACAGCGTGCTAGTACGGCGTGCTAGTAGAGTTGGGGAGGAGGTGGAGGTACCCATGACTGAATCAGCCGGCTCGAAGCCGAGTTCTCGCGACAGGATCCTCGTGGCGGCCGCGACGATGGTGAGCGAAAATCCCGCCGCACGATTGAGCGTGCGGGCGGTCGCCGCCAGGGCGGGCGTGAGTACGGGCTCGCTGCGGCACCACTTCCCGACGCAGCGCGCTCTCCAGGACACGGTGCTCGCCGGCATCTATGACGTGGTCTTCCCGGGCGACCCCATCCACGACACGGACACGCCCGCACGCGACCGGCTGGTCGGCTGCCTGCGGCAGATCATCGCGCCCATCGGGACCGGACAGCAGGCGAGAGACGCCCTGGGCACGACCTATCAGACGCTCATCGCCACCGAGCCGTCCGAGGACACGCGGCAGGCGTACTTCGCCATAGAGCGGCAGATGCAGCACCGCGTGGAGCACTGGCTGTCCGTCCTCGCCGACGAAGGAGCACTCCCCGACGGCGACAACGCTCAGCGCGCGAGGTTCCTGCTCACGGTCATCAACGGCCTCACCCTGGAAAGGGCGCTGCCGGGATCGGAATCGGCCCTCGTATCCGAGACCGCGACCCTGTTCACCGCCGTCGATTGCGTGCTGCGGGACTGAGCGGCGTACGCCATCGGGCCGCCGGTGCCGCGCCATCGGCCACCCACCCGTGAACGCGGGCGCCCGGTTCGCCTCACCGGCGGCAGTCCGGAGCGCTCGTCCTGTCTCACTCGGATCGCGACGAGGGCCGGCTCCCGTCAGTTCAGGAACTCGCGGGCGCCCCGCAGGGTGGTACGGAGACGCGCCCGCGTGGCGGTGCAGTCCAGACGTACGTCGAGCGGCCCGGGCAGGCCGGTGTCGGATTTCCGGGCGAAGGGAAGCACGGCAGGGTCGAGACCGTCCCGGCGCGCGATCAGGATTCCCAGGTCGTAGCGGCTGACCGCGTCGGCTCCAGCGACGTGGTGGACGCCGGCGTGGTCGGATGAGGCGAGTTCCACAAGTGCGGCTGCCAGGTCGCGGACATGGACCGGGCAGCGCACGTCGTCGGTGAACAGCGCCCCAGCGGCCTCACCTGCGGCAAGGGCGTGCACCCGCCGTTCGTGGGAAGAGCCGCCATCACCGATGATCAGCGAGGTGCGGGCGATCACCGCCGCCGGGCTGACGGCCTTGATCGCCGTCTCCGCCGCGGCCTTGGCGGCACCGTAGGGGGTGACCGGATCCGGGGCCGCCGTTTCGTCGTAGCGGACCGCGGTCCCGGAGAACACGGCGTCGCTGGAGACATGCACCAGCCGCGCGCCGACTGCGGCGGCCGTGATGCCCACGTGCGCGGCACCGTCCGCGGTGCTCTCCCAGTCGTCCTGCCGGTAGGAGGTGTTGATGACCAGGTCGGGCTTTACCGCGGTCACCAGATCGGCGACCTGCCGGCGGTCCCGGACATCCAGGGCGGACCAGGCGGCCCCGGCCACGTCGGGCCGTCGCGTCCCGTACGTCGCGGCCACCCGGCGGCCCGCGGCCAACGACTGCCGAACGACCTCGCTGCCGAGAAACCCGCTGCCACCGACGACAAGGACCACCATGAGCGGTCACCACCTCCGATCGGGACGAGCATGGACACCTTCGTACCAGTGGCAGGCGGTGGACGTGCGCGATGCCGACCGGGTGCGCGCTGGTGAGCAGCCCGCCGAACTCGGGGCGCTCCCGTGGATGGAGGTGGGGGGTGCCCGTCCCGGTGTACGGGTGGAGTGAGACAGGACGCTCGGCCTGCGCGCTGGGCGCCTGATTCGCCTCATAGGCAGTGGTTCAGGGTGATCTTCGGACACGACATCCGTACAGCCGACGCTGTATCCGCCTCGTTCTGCGCAGGTGACGCGGGCCGCTGATGCGCCCGCAAACGTAATACGGCGGCCCAGCCCCGCCCGAAAACCTCAACCTTGGTTTGACTGCCGATAACGTTCACTTATCGGTAGTCAGGAATCCAGCCCTCCGGGGACTCTTGATTGATCGCGATATGCAATTACGTTATTTGTTAACGTTTTTATCCAACGAAACGATACTCAGGGCGCTGCGAGGAGCCACCGGCGGTCGCCAGGTAGAGGTTGCCGCCCTCCGAGAGGGGTCCCCGTCGGTCCGGTCCCCGGCGCGCGGCCTCGCCTGGGCGTGCGCCCCGGGCCCCATCATCGACGGCAAGGCGCCTTCGCCATGTCCCTGAGCGGCAAAGGACGGGCTCTGATCGCCGGAGCCACGGGGATGCAGGGAGGAGCGGCTGTCCGGGCGCTGCTGCGCGGAGGCTGGGAGGTGACCGCCCTGACCCGCGACCCCGGCTCCCCTGCCGGGCGCGACCTGCGGGCTACTGTTCGCGTTCGTCGCCGCGATGGCCGAGACCGAACGCGCGAGCAGCCACGAGTCCACCCTCGAAGAGCTCGACGCTGTCGTCCGCAAGGGCGAGCGAGGCGGCCGGAACCCGGTCATCACCGACGACATGCTCCACACCGTGCTCCGCCGCCGCGCGCTCGGGGAGTCCGTCGAACAGATCCAGCCCGACCTGATCATCCCCACCGGCAGCCGCAAGGGCCGCAACCACCCGGTGGCCAGCATCTACCGGGCCCCTCACCGAACACGCCAAGCCCGAGGCCGTCGACGCGGCACACGCCGACTTCACCGCACTCCGCCAGCGGTCGGCGGCCACACCCACCGCCGCTCAGCGAAGTCGCTATTCGCGGGTCCAATCCTTGCCCAGGGCGTGGTCAGGGCCTGTCCGGCGGATCCTGTGAACAAGGCCATGTTCCACGGCAGCCCCCCGACCCCTGGGAGAACACCCCCGGCCCACACCGGGGGCCAGCGTTCGGCAATCGGTTCGTTTGACGACCGAAAGGCGGCCGCCATGGCGCTCGTCGGCCTGGTCCGGGTCGGCACCGACAAGCAGGACACCCAGCGGCAGCGCGACGCCCTCGACCCGATCTGCCTGAAGGCGTTCGCGGAGAAGGTCAGCGGCAAGCTCGCCACCGACAAGAGGCCCGCGCTGCTGGAGGCGCTGTCCCACATCCGCGACGGCGACATGCTGACCGTCCAGGAGGTCGACCGCCTCGGCCGCAACCTCCTGGAGGGGCTGATCGTCCTCAACGACCCGTTCCAGCAAGGCATCGCTGTCAAGGTGCGGGAGGGCATCGCGGCCTGCGAGCACACCGAACGCTCCCTGATCCTCGACCCGGCCCTCGCCCTGACCGAGGACCGGCGCCGCGACATCGTACGCAAGACCAAGGACGGCCTGGAGGCGGCCCGCCGACGCGGCCGCGTCGGCGGCCGGCGCCCCGTGGTCGACGACGACAAGCACGCCGCGATCCTGGCCCGCCGCCGGCGCGGGGAATCCATCCGCGCCATCGCCGCCGGGGGCAAGGTCTCGGTCGGCGTCGTCCACAAGACCCTCACCGACGCCAAGGACTCCTGGGTCGCTCCCAGCGTGTTCTTTTCCACGCCGATCCAGCGGACACGTTGTCCTTGTGTCGAGGTGATCGCCCTCACGTTGAATGAGTGAGTTCTCACTCATAAGCTCTCGAGTATGAGTGAACAGCAACAACCCCGGCGCCGGGCCTCCGCGATGGCCCCGGACGAGCGGCGCGAGGCGATCGTGCAGGCGGTCCTCCCGCTGCTGGCCGAGCACGGCGCCGACATCACCACCCGCCAGATCGCCCAGGCCGCCGGGATCGCGGAGGGAACGGTCTTCCGCGCGTTCAAGGACAAGGACGAGCTCCTGCACGCCTGCGTGACGGCGGCCTTCCGAAGCGACCGGGTGTGCGCCGCGATCCGGGGACTTCCCCGCGAAGGAGACGTCGCCGCCCGGCTCACCGAGGCCGCGCTGCTCGTCCTCGACGACTTCACGCGCCTCGGAGACCTGATCCAGAACCTCGTCACCACCGGCCACGACGTCCACAGGCACGGACCGGCCCTCCACCGCGGCGGCGGCCCCGGCCCCCGGCCTCCCGCGGAGTTCATCGACGACCTCTCCGCCGCGATCGCCTCCGTGCTGGCACGGCACGGCGAGCGTTTCCGCGTCCCGGTCGACGACCTGGCCCGGATGACGATCTCCGTGGTGGTGGGAACGAAATTCGATTCGAAGCACGAGGACATCCGGGCCGCGGTCCGCACCCGCATCGACGTGCTGCTGTACGGAGCCCTGGCACACAGGGAGAACAACGACACCCCGGGAGCGTCCCGTTGAGCGACCCCATCATCGACGTCAGCCACATCAGCAAGCGGTTCGGCACCGTCACCGCGCTCGACGACGTCAGCCTCCAGGTGCCGCAGGGCAGCGTGCTCGGCCTCCTCGGCCACAACGGTGCGGGCAAGACCACACTGATCAACATCCTCAGTACACTGCTGCCGCCCAGCAGCGGCACCGCGCACGTCGCCGGTTTCGACGTGGTCGCACAACGCCGCGACGTCTGCGCGCGCATCGGCCTGACCGGCCAATTCGCCTCCGTGGACGAACAGCTCTCCGCGCACGAGAACCTGGTGCTGATCGCCCGGCTGCTCGGCGCGAGCCGACGCGAAGCGCGCCAACGAGCCGACGAACTCCTGGCGACCTTCGACCTGACGGATGCGGCGAAGCGTCCCGTGGGCGGCTATTCCGGCGGGATGCGGCGGCGGCTGGACCTGGCCGCGAGCCTGGTCGGACATCCGGACGTGGTCTTCTTGGACGAGCCGACCACCGGGCTGGACCCGGTGAGCCGGCTGAACCTGTGGCAGACCGTGGAATCACTGGTCGCCGACGGCACGACCGTGCTGCTGACCACCCAGTACCTGGACGAAGCCGACCGGCTGGCGGACTCGATCACCGTGCTCTCCGCGGGCAGGGTCGTCGCCGCGGGAACGGCCGCGGAACTGAAGGCACAGGTCGGCCAGCGGACGGTGACCGCGACGCTCGCCGAGCCGGGCGACCTGCCCGACGCGCTGCGAGCACTCACCGCCGCCGGTTTCACGCCCACCCACGACGAACAGCGCAACGCGATCACCGTGCCGGTATCGGCATCCCGGGAGTTGGCCGCCATCATCCGCCCCCTGGACGAGTCCGGCATCGAGATCGCCGACCTCGGCCTGGGCGAACCGACCCTGGACGACGTCTACCTCACCCTCGCCCACCAGGCCGACCCGGCCGCGGCCTGAACCCGATGGGAAACCCGATGACCACCACCACGAGCACCGTCCCCGCAACCGACCGGCAACCGGCGCCGGCGCGCCGCGACTGGCACGGCGCCGGTTTCGCCACCCAGATCCGCGTGCTCACCGGCCGGTCCCTGCGCGCCATGGTCAAGGATCCGCAGATCATCGTCTTCAGCCTGTTGCAACCGCTGATCATGCTGGTGCTGTTCAGCCAGGTCTTCGGCCAGGCGATGCTCGGCAGCGTCGCCGAGCAGGGCGACAGCTACATCGACTACCTGATGCCCGCGATCCTGGTCACCACGGGCATCGGCGCCGCGCTGCAATCCGGTGTCGGGCTGATCACCGACATGAAGAACGGGGTGATCGCCCGCTTCCGGTCGCTGCCCATCGGGCTGAGCTCGGTGCTGATCGCCCGCAGCCTGTCCGACCTGGTCCGGACCGCGGCGCAGCTGCTCATCCTGCTGCTCGTGGCGACCGCGGTGTTCGGGTTCGATCCCGCGGGCGGCGTGGGCGGTGTGCTCGCGGCCACACTGCTGGCGCTGCTCGTGGCCTGGGCGCTGACCTGGGTGTTCCTGGCCATCGCCACCTGGCTGCGCAAGGAAGAGGTGATGCAGAGCGTCGGCTTCCTGGCCATGTTCCCGCTGATGTTCGCCTCCAGCGCCTTCGTCCCGCTCGACTCGCTGCCGGCCTGGCTGCGGGTGATCGCGCAGATCAACCCGCTCACCTACGCCGTGGACGCCTCCCGCAACCTCTCCCTGGACCTGCCCGTGGGCAACGGCGTGATCCTGGCCGTGGCCACCAGCGCCCTGCTCTGCCTGATCGGAATCGCCACCGCCGTCAGGGGCTTCCGCCGCCCGCTCTGAGACGGCCCCTTACCAGTCCGAAAGAGAGGCACCCATGCACATCGCCTTCGCCACCCTGCCCGCCCATGGACACATCAACCCGACACTGCCGCTGGTGCGCGAACTCGTGCGCCGCGGCCACCGCGTCGGCTACGCCGTGAACGAGGCTTTCCACCCCACCGTCGAATCCGCCGGCGCCACAGCGCTCGCCCTGCCCGGCGAGATACCGTTCGCGGAGTTCGGCAACGCGGCCAGTGGCCAGTCCGGCGTCAACCCCGCCGACATGAGCCGCGTGCTGGACTTTTTCCTCACCTCGACCCGCGATGGCGTGACCGCCCTGGAGGAACGCTTCACCGCCGAACGGCTCGGCCTGCCCGGCATCGCGCTCCACTCCACCCACGCCGGCCACGAGAACATGTCGCTCCTGGACATGTTGCCCGGCGCCCCGGACGCGGTCCCCGGGGGCTCCGCAGGGTTTCCCGCCGACATGCAGGAGATCGTCCCGCTGATGCAGCGGATGAGCGAGCAACTCGCCGCCGATCTGGGCGTCAAGCGGGTCAGCCCCATGGAGGGCGCACCGGCACCGCTGAACATCGTGTTCATCCCCCGCGAGTTCCAGTTCGCCGGGGACACCTTCGACGAGCGCTTCCACTTCGTCGGCCCCTCCATCGGCATCCGGGACACCGACGACAGCTGGCAGGCCCCGGAACCGGGCAGACCACTGCTGTTCATCTCGCTGGGCACCGCCTTCAACAACCAGCCCGACTTCTTCCGGGACTGCCTGAAGGCGTTCGGCGACGGCATGTGGCGCGTGGCGATGGCGGTCGGTGACCATGTCGACGTTTCCCTGCTCGGCCCGGTGCCCGGGAACTTCGACGTCCGCCCGTCATTCCCGCAGCCCGCGGTACTCCGCGACGCCGACGTGTTCCTCACACACGCCGGTATGAACTCCACGATGGAGTCCCTGTACTTCGGCGTCCCGATGGTCGCGGTGCCCCAGATGGCCGAGCAGGAGGCGAACGCGCGCCGGGCCGAGGACCTGGGGTACGCGCTCCGGCTCGACAACGCCGGCATCACCGCCGGCCTGCTGCGCGGCAGCGTCGACCAGGTCCACGCCGACCAGCACATCCGCGGCAATGTCACGGAAATGAGCAAGAAGCTGCGCGCGGCCGGAGGGGCTGTGGCGGCGGCCGACGCGCTCGAAGCCCATTTGGCGAACTGACCTCCTCAGG
This sequence comes from Nocardiopsis mangrovi, assembly GCF_042653925.1. Taxonomy (NCBI): domain Bacteria; kingdom Bacillati; phylum Actinomycetota; class Actinomycetes; order Streptosporangiales; family Nocardiopsidaceae; genus Nocardiopsis; species Nocardiopsis mangrovi. Next base: position 95,044 of record NZ_JBHSFQ010000007.1, on the reverse strand, counting down.
CGGGCGTCGGGGTGGCCCTACGCGGGCCCGCCCCCCAGGCCGGGATCGCCACAGGTTTGAGCGGTAGAACCGTGACCTGGACGACGGTACCGCGGCGGGGCCGATTCGTCCTGTTCGCAGGTCCTACACGGCGCATGAGTACCGTCTTTGACGGCCTCATCGCCGGCTCGCCCCTTCCGCTGAGCTCAGCTGACGCCGAGCTTCTCGGTGATCTGTGAGTAGAACTCGGCGCGGTCCCCGGAGAGGTAGTCCTTGACCACCGCGGTGGTGTCGTCCACCACGACCTCGATCTCCCCTGAGGCCAGTCCATCGAAGGAGCGGCGCGGCACCTCGCGCGGCTCGATCATGGGCCCGTCGTAGCCCTCCTTGGCCAGGTCGGTCCTGGCCACGCCGAACAGGACGGCCTGCACGTGCGTGCCCTGGGCTGCGAGCTCCAGGCGCACGCCGTTGGTCATGTTCCACGCGGCGGACTTGGCCGCGGCGTAGGCGCCGGCACCGAGGGTGGAGAACCACGCCAGCGCGGACAGCACGTTGACGATGCCGCCTCCGCCGTTGGCCTTCAGGACGGGCGCGAACGCGCGGATCACGTCGAGAGTGCCCCAGAAGTGGGTGTCCATCTCATGGCGCACCTGGTCGAGGTCGCCCGTGACCAGGGAGGCGCCGGTGGAGATGCCCGCGTTGTTGACGATCAGGGTGACGTCGTCGGCGGTCGTGGCGGCCGCGGCGATCGACTGGTGGTCGAGCAGGTCCAGGCGCAGCGGTACCACCCGCGGGTCGTCGAAGTCGACGGTCTCGGGGCGGCGGACCGCCGCGTAGACCTTGCTGACGTCGCGCTCCAGGAGTTCGAGCACGAACTGGCGGCCGATGCCGCGGTTGGCGCCCGTCACGAGGGCGACCTGGTCGGTGATGTGCATGGTCTGTTGCCTTCTGTGCGTGGGTCCTGGGGTGGGGCCGGGCTCAGCGCGAGCTCTGGGCGCTCTGGGCCAGGGAGACGAGGTAGTCCGCGGTGGGGCGGCCCGAGCGTCCGGACAGGCGTTCGATGTCGCCGCCGGTGGTGTGGCACTTGCCCGTGGCGATCGCGGCCTGGAAGTCCTCGACCATGGCCTGGGCGTGGTCGGGGTCCATGCCCCAGGTCGTGAGCGACTGGACGACGTCGGGGCCGGGGGCGGCGCGGTGGGTCACTGGGCGGCCGGTGGCCTGGCTGAGCAGGGCGGCGATGTCGTCGTAGGTGTAGGGCTCGGGGCTGACGAGGTTGTAGGTCGCGCCGAGGTGGCCCTCCTGGGTGACGGCTCCCGCGATGGCCGCGGCCATGTCGGCGCGCGGCGCCCAGTTCATCGGGTGGTTGCCGGTGGCCGAGAGCAGCTCGCCGGAGGCGGCCGCCGCGGCCAGCTCGGGGCCGAGCTCGTCGAGGTAGACCGAGTTGCGCAGGAACGTGAACGGGATGCCCGCGGCCAGGATCGAGTGCTCGATGGCCAGGTCGACGTCTTCGAGGCAGAAGGGCCGCTCCTCGGGGTCGGCCAGTCCCACGTAGGCCAGCTGGGTCAGGTTCGAGGCGTGGACGGCCATGACCGCCCCGTGGAGCTGCTGCAGACGAACTGCGTTGTCCGGGGAGGGCGGGGAGATGAGGACGAGCTTGTCCACCCCCTCGATCGCGCGGGCGAAACCCTCGGGGTCGTCGTAGGTGGCCACGCGCGGGGCCATGCCTCGGGCGGCGAAGCGCCTGCCCTTGGCGTCCGAGCGCACCAGGGGGATGACGTCGCCGGCCGCGACGCCCGAGGTGAGCAGGTGGTCCATGACGAGGCCGCCGAGGTTACCGGTGGCGCCGGTGACAGCGATGGTGGGCATGGGGGTGTCCTCTCGAAAGGCGCATACGCGCATGAAGCGTAGGATCCTACGCTTCATCACCGTACATCAAGCGTAGGGTCCTACGCTTGTGCGCTTCGGCACATGAGACCAGGTGAGAGCCACACCGAGCCTGAGCGTTGGCGTCGCGGCCGCGACGGGGCCGCAACGTCGCACAGGGCGGGGAAGGAGCCGACTGCGGCCACCCCGAAGGGCGCCAAGGGGCACCCGCGCGCTTGCACCCGGGGCCGCGCCGGTCAGCGCCCGATGGGCGGTGGGTGCGGCAGGACCGCACGAGCAGGGGCCTTTCGTCTTCCGGGCGGTACTTTAAACAAAGAGCCCTACGTTTGACGGTGGGCGTGCACGGGGCACGCCCACCCGCCCAGGGGGAGGACGCGCATGGAACCCGCCACGACCAGGGCCGCGCCCAGGCCACTGCGGGCCGACGCCCAGCGCAACCGCGACCGGCTCCTGGAGGCCGCCGTGGAACTGCTGCCCCAGGAGGGCCCGCACCTGCCCCTGGAAGCGGTCGCACGCCGGGCCCGGGTGAGCATCGCCACCCTGTACCGGCACTTCCCCACCCGCGAGACCCTGGTCCTGGCCGTCCACCACCAGGAGATGACCGAACTCGCCACCTGGGCCGACGAACTGGCGACCACCCTCCCAGCCGAGGTCGCCCTCCAGCGGTGGCTGTACCACCTCGGCCGCTACGGCAGCACCCGCCCCGGCCTGGGCGATGCCTTCCGCGCCGCCGCCCTGGCCGGCGAGGAACTGCTGGAGCAGACCTACAAGGCGACGGTCGACGCCCTGGACGGGCTCATCGCCGGTGCGGCCGCCACCGGGCACGCCCGTTCGGACATCGAGGCCGGGGACGTGCTGCTGGCGCTGTGCGGAGTGTGGGACCTGCCCGGCACCCCCGAGGCCAACGCCCAGACAGACCGGGTGGTGAGGCTGCTCCTGGACGGACTGGCCTCCGCCAGATAACCGCGTCGAGGCAACCGAGAGCGGAATCGAACCCCAGCAGTGAAGCACGGCAGAGGACAGACGCCCCCTGTCACTGGGTCGCGCTCTACCGCCAAATCCTGTAGCAATCCTCCCAACCCCCGAAAAGCCCCCGTATCGCCGGGCGAGCACGAGAAAGCTTCCGCAACCCTCGGTTGCGGGGGCTTTATGGAGTCGGTCTAGAGCGATGGCGGGGACTGCACCGCTTCACGTGCCCAGCTATGTGCGCACTCGGAGGCTCCGGCCCAGACGCCGCCGCGTGCGACGGGCGGATCAGGCCGACGGGTCAGAGGCGTAGCGGGCAAGCATGGTCTGCACGGCTTGCTCGACGGCGTAGCGGGTGTCAGGGGATGCGGGGTTCCAGTCGGTCAGCAGCATGCGAGGCCACAGGACGTAGTTGGCGATCATGCCGAGGAACTGGTTGGCGGCGCTCTCGGCGTCGGGGACATCGGCGTTGCCGGCCTCGTGCTCGGATTCCAGGTAGTGCTGGACGGAGGCGAAGTAGGGCAGTTTGCCGAGCTGAAACTGCATCCTTCCCAGTTCGGGGAAGCGGGGCAGTTCGGCGATGACGATGCGGAACAGGGCTGTCATGCCGGGCCGGCCGATCAGATCGGCATAGCGGTGACCGATGGACCGCAGCCCGGCGCGCAGGTCCCCGGTCTGAGGTCGCGCGACAGCGTCGCCGGCGTCACGTTGCCAGGACTCGGTGACGATGGCCTCGAAGAGAGCCGCCTTGGTGGGGAACTGCTTGAAAAGGGTGGACTTTGAGACCGCCGCCGCTTCGGCGATGCGGGCGAGCGAGGTGCCGTCGTAGCCGCGGTCCAGGAACAACTCCGTGGCCGCGGAGATGATCGACTCGCGCTTGTGCTGGGCGAGTCGGCGGTGATGCGCGGAGAGCTCTGCTGCCATGTACGCAGTATGCCCCACATCCGAGACGAGTCACTTGACTCGCCTTTCTTGGTCGGCGTACGGTGCAGAAGAAAGGCGAGTCGTTCGACTCGCATCTGATCTGTGGCGCTTCCTGTCTTTCGGGCGCCATGTGATGTAGGAGCATTCGATGGCAGACAACAGGATCGCTTTGGTGACCGGCGCGAACCGTGGCCTGGGACGGAGTACCGCTCTCGCCCTCGCGGCGCGCGGGGTGCATGTCGTTGTCACCCATCGCGGTGATGCGGACGGCGCCGAGGAGACGGCACGGCAGGTGCAGTCCGCGGGCGGGGCTGCCGCTGTGCTGCGACTCGACATCGGTGATGTCTCCTCTTTCACAGCCTTCGTCGCCGAGCTGAGCGGACTGCTGGAACGCCGGGGTGACGTTTCGCGGCTCGACATCGTGGTCAACAACGCAGGAGTGGGCGTTTTCGGCCCGCTGGAAGCTGTCACGCTCGACGACTTCGACACAGTGTTCGACACGAATGTCCGGGGCACGTTCTTCCTCATCCAGTCGCTTCTGCCGATATTGGCGCAGGGCGCCAGCATCATCAACGTCTCGTCGTCACTGAGCCGCCACACCAGCCCCGCGACCTCGGTCTACTCCGCCTCCAAGGCCGCCGTCGAGGCCCTGAGCCGCACGTTGGCCGCAGAGCTCGGCCTCCGCGGTATCCGGGTCAACTCCATCGCTCCGGGGCCGACCGCCACCGACTTCAACGGCGGAGCCATGCGGGACGATGCCGAGATGCGCCAGAGCCTTGCCCAGCAGACCGCGCTCGGCCGCGTCGGCGAACCCGAAGAGATCGGCGACGCCATCGCCACGCTGGCCTCCGAGGACCTGCGCTGGGTCACTGCTCAGCGTCTCGAGGTTTCCGGCGGCGCATTCCTCTGATGCCGAGGAAGACCCCGCAACTCCCTGAACTCCAGGGTGTTGCGGGGACCGCTAGAACCCGCGCATCGGTTGCGGGGGCTTCCTCGTGTGCACAGGTCGGCAGGATCAGTGCCGTCCCCAGCGACCACACACAGTGACCGGGTTGGTGGAAGCCCCGAAGAATACACAGATCACTGGACCAACGGCGCCTACCAGTCTCGACCCCCAAGGTCAGCGGCAAGATCCCCTACTGCGCACCGAAGGAAGTCCTCCGGGCATAGAGGTCGACGGACACACGTTCGCGGACACTCCGCCGGGCCGGCCGACCCCCGGGAAGGCACCATGGACGGCCACACAGCCATAGAAGCGCAGCCTCCCACCGCACGCGGGATCACCACCGAGAACGTCATTCTCACGGAGTCCGCGTACGCGCCGGCCCTCGAACTCCGGCAGGGGTTCAACGCGGGACTGGCGTTCGGGTTCGGTGCCCTCCCGCGCCCGGACGACGTGTGCGTTACTGCGTACGAGGTCCCGGGCGCGCGTCGGGCACGCGTGGGGCGTGGGCTTGACCTTGTGGTTACCGCAAGCCCGACACTGGCGGTATGAACCTGTTCATCAAGGACTTCAGCGAGATCAGCGACCTCTCGCCGCAGACGTTGCGCTTCTACCACTCCGAGGGCCTTCTGGTCCCCGCGACGGTCGACGAGGAGACCGGCTACCGCGGCTACGACTTGGAACAGATCGAAAGGGCCCTGCTGGTCACGGCGCTGCGCGGTGCCGGAATGAGCGTCAAGGACGTGCGCCGGGCTCTGGACGCCCCGGACACCGCCATCGAGCTGCTCCAGGAACACACCGCGATGCTGCGCCACAGGCGTGCGGTCGAGGACGAGGCGCTCGACACCGCTCGCGAGCTGCTCACCTCCTGGCCCGAGGTCGAACTCAAGAAGGTGCCGCAGATGACGGTGCTGTCGACGCTCGTTCCTCCGGTCGCTGTGGAGAAGCGGCGGGGCCAGCCGGACCGGTACGACTGGGGCGAGGTGGCCGACGCGGCCGCAGTAGCGGCGCAGGAACTGCGCGCCCTGGCCGAGGAGCACGGCGCCGCCGTCGCGGGCACCCCCTGGTTCACCATGGCCTTGGAGACCCCCGAGCAGAAGAGAGGGTTTCTCTCTCTGGAGGGCCCTCACTGGTTGGCCAAGCTCTCGATCAGCGCCGGCTCCGACGCGCTCGCGGCGCTGGAGGAGAAGGTCGACGTCCAGGACTTCGCGGCCCGGGAAGAGTTGTCCATCCGTATGCCCGGCCGGCACACGGCGGCCAAGTTCTCCATGGCCGGCGTCCAACTGGTCACGCACCAGGCCCCGGAAGGCTACTTCGCCTCTTCGGCGGAGGCCCGCCATGTCCTGCACGAGGACGGCATCGAGACCGCCATGCCACTGCTCCTCCTCAGCGAGGTGGAGGGCGACGAAGAGGACGATTACTGACCTCTCCCGTGATCCGAACACGGTGCTGGGGCCGCGCGTGCACGCGCGGCCCCAGCACCGTGTTCGGATCACGGGTGGAAGTCGAACTCGTCGTCGGGGACCCGGGATCGATGATCGATCATGCTCACGCACGTGATCCTGGCAGGCCGGCATGCCTATGCGGCGGACAACACCCAGCGGCCAAGGGGCGAGGGCGGCCGTCGGGCCTGAAGGCGGAGCGTCAGCGGATGTGACGGTTGCCGGGGCTCACCGTTCCGGACGGCCGCGGCACCGAGATCTCACCCGGTCCCGGCGCCCGGACCGGGTTCGGTGCCGGTCACGCCCCGAGCCCTTGGGAAGCCGATGCTCCGGCCGGCCGGGAAGCAGGGGCGAGGCTGATCCGGTCCCAGGTACCGGTGTCGCGCTGGAGCCGCCGGTCGTGGGTGGCGAGCACCACCGCGGCCTCGGTTGCGCCGAGCCCCTCGGTGAGCTCGTCGACGAGTGCGATCGACAGGTGGTTCGTCGGCTCGTCGAGCAGCAGCACATGCGGGCGCGAGGCCAGCGCCGACGCCAGGTCGAGCCTGCGCTGCTGCCCCATGGACAGCTCACGCAACGGCTTGTCGGCATCCTTCGACGTGAGCAGCCCGAGAGAGCTCAGGGAGACCGTTTCGCCCTCCCTGACCACGCCCTCGCTGACGAGCCGGCCCACGTGGGCGGCGAACACGTCCCGCGCGCGGCGCGACCCCGCCTGCGGTGACTCCTGCCCCAGCAACTGCACCCGGGCGGTGCGCGCCCTGCGCACACTGCCGCCGGTCGGCTCGATCCGGCCGGCGAGCACCGAGAGGAGCGTCGACTTTCCTGCCCCGTTGACGCCGATGACCACCAGCCGCGCACCGGAGTCGAGGGCGACCGTGGTCGGCTGGTCCAGACGTCCGGCGACGGTGACCTCGTCGGCTCTCAGCAGGGCCACGCCGGGCCGCGCCGACATCTGCGGCATCCGGAACCGCAGTGGGGGCGGTGGCATCGTGACCGCGTGCGCCTCCAGGTCGTCACGCCGGCGGTGGACGGAGCGGACGAGCCCCGGCGCGCGGGTCGCCCGCTGGTGTTTGCCGGTGCCCTTGTCCGGGCGCCATCCGCTGACGAGCCGGTTCTGCGCCTCCGACAGGTCCTGGGTGAGGCGGGCGTGTTCGGCCTGCTGCTGCTCGTACTCGGCCGCCCAGCGTTCCCGCTCGGCACGCCGCCCCTCGTGGTAGCCGGCGAACCCCCCGCCGTAGACGCGGGGCCTGCCGTCGCGGCTCGGGTCGAGGTCGAGCATGGTCGTGGCCACGTCCGACAGCAGGGCGCGGTCATGGCTGACGAGCACCACGCCGTTGCCGTGCCCGCGCAGCCGCTCGGTCAGGAAGTCGAGCCCCACGGCGTCGAGGTGGTTCGTCGGCTCGTCCAGCAGCAGGAAGTCGTGCGACGCGCCAAGCATGCAGGCCAGGCGGACGCGGTAGCGCTGCCCGACCGACAGCTCCGCCAGCTTTCGCGACCGGTCGGTGACGGCGCCCAGGTTCTCCAGTGCGAGGTCGACGCGCCGGTCGGCGTCCCACGCGTCGAGCGCTTCGGCGGCGCTCAGGGCCGCCGCGTACGTCCCGGCGGCCCGGGGGTCCCCGTTCGCGAGCCCTGCGGCGCCGGCGTCGATCGCGGCAAGGGCGGCGCGGGAGTCGGCGAGTTCGATGTCGATCAGGTCTCCGACGGTGCGGCCGGTGACGCGTCCGTCGACCACCGCGAAGGCCGGCGAGCGGATCGCAGCGGAGGCCGACGCCGGTATTGAGCGGCCGATCCGCCCGCGGGTACGCTGATCGCGCCCCACGCGCATGGGGGGATGTGGGCCACGGTGCATGAGCGGAAACCGCGCAGCAGGTCCTCCTGTGCCCCGCGGATGGGGAAGGATGACGACCCGGCACCCGCCGGGCTTTCGTCGCGTCAGCCCCTTCGCCGACGGAAGGACCCCCCTGTGAACGGGCACGAGCAGCACCGTCCCGCGCATCCGCACCGCCTGAGCGTGGACCCCGAGCTGCCCGAGCAGGAGCGCGCGCTCCTGAGGTCCAGCGCACTCCCCCCGGCCACTCTGGGACCGTTGGCGCGGATCCTGGTGGTACTCGGTCCTTTGCTGATGTGCCTGGCCTTGGTCTTGAACGTTGGAGGGGCCGACACTGGGCCGACGGCGGCGGTCCTGGCCTCCGCCGTGGTCCTCACGGGGCTGGGCACCGGCATCGCCTGGCGCGAGTACCGCGGGTCCCCCCGCGTCGAATTCCGCGCCCTGCTCCAGAACCGCAGGCACCACGCGGTGGGCGCCGATGACCTGGACCAGGACCGCAAGCGGCTCTTGGCCCGCGCCCAGCGGGCCACTGACGCGGTACGCGACGCGGACCACGTTCTGCGCGACCACGCCGACGAGGTGATGGTGATGCACAACGTCGAATGGCAGGTCGCCTGCGCCCTGCGCGAGGGCATGACCGCGGTATCCGAGATCGAGCCGGTGGTGGCACGCATGGAGACCCAGGCCGACCGCGCGCTGGAGGCCGCCGAGAACCACCGCCGCGCACGGCTCGAAGCCGGACTCGGCTACGCCGCGGGCGAGCTGGAGCGGCTGGAACGCCGAAACGGATCCCTTCCGGCACCCGATCCCCGGCACGACCACGGCTGAGCCCCCGGCCGGGGAGCCGAGGAGAGCGCGGACCCCGCCGGGCCTTGCCGGCGACGCGCTCCGCGACTCCCCCGCAGCCGCCGAAATCGCCCCCCGCCTTGGCAACGGCCGCCATCTCGTCGGCCGTGTCGGCGATGGGACGCGGCTCCGCCATCCGCGGATCGTCCTGGGCGAGGCGACGACAGCACGCCGCCTCGCCCGCCGTGGATCAGGACGTGGTCGACGACCCTCCGCCCAGGTGCCGGGACAGGAAGCGTTCGAGCGTGCGGTACAACTCGATGTTGCTGTCCGGGTTGAGGAACCAGTGGCCCTCGGTCTCGTTCAGCAGATACTCGACCTCAGCGCCGCGGGAGCGAAGCGCGTCGACAATGCGGTCGGAGTGGCGGCGGGCGACGCGGACGTCGTTGGCGCCGTGGATCAGCAACACCGGTGCGGTGATGTCGTCGACCCGGCTGATGGGCGAGCGGGCGAGCATGTCGGCCTCCTGGCGGGGGTCGTCCGGGTCGCCGATGTAGCGCAGGTAGCTGTTCTCGACGAGGCGCCGGGCGACCGGGACGACCGACCGGACGAGGTCGACGAGGTCGGACATCCCGGTGTAGCTGACCGCCGCCGCGAACCGGTCGGGGGTGAACGCGGCCCCGACGAGTGCGGCGTATCCGCCGTAGGAGCAGCCGTAGATCGCGACCCGGTCCGGGTCGGTGTAGCCCTGCTCGACCGCCCAGTCGAGGGCGTCGATCAGGTCGTCGTGCATGCGCCCGGCGAACTGGCCGATCGCGGCCTGGGTGTGGGCCTTGCCGTAACCGGTGGAGCCGCGGAAGTCGACCTGGAGCACCGCGTAGCCGCGGTTGGCCAGGAGCTGGACTTCCGGGTCGTAGCCCCAGCTGTCGCGGTACCACGGTCCGCCGTGCACCAGCAGCACGGTCGGCAGTCCGCGCGGCTCGACCCCGGCCGGCAGGGTGAGGTGGCAGGGCAGGGCCAGGCCGTCGCGGGCGGTGACGGTGGTCGGGGTGACCGGGGCCAGCCGGCCCGGGTCGAGGTGCGGGAACGGCCGGAACAGGCGGCGCGCCCGTCCCGTGGCGTGGTCGTAGAACCAGGTGACGCCGGGATCGCGGTCGTGGGTGAAGTCCACCACCCAGCGCTGCGCCGTGGCGTCGCAGGACACGTGGGCCAGGTCGCCGTCGGACAGCTCGGCCAGCCGCGGCAGCACCGTGGCGAAGTGCGGGTCGAGCGCGTGGATCTCCTGGCGGGCGCCGAGGTAGCGGGCGCCGAGTAGTTCCCCGGTGCTCGGATGCAGGATCAGCGAGGACGGGAAGCGCGGGTCGGCCTCGGGGCGCGGGGTGTCCAGGTCGAACACGGGGTGGCTGTCCACCCCGATCTGCTCGCCGGTCGCCAGGTCGACCCGGACCAGGCGGGTGCGGTCCGAGCCGCGCCACGAACCGATCCACAGCCCGTTCCCGTCCGGGGTGGGCGCGGCCGGGGAGACGCCGAGGAGGACATCGGTGCCGGGGAACCGCGCGATCGGGCGGCGCTCAGCCGGAGCCCACTCCGACAGCACATGGTCGCCCCCCTCCTCCATGGTGAAGACCAGCAGCCGGTCGGGGGTGCGCAGCCAGGCGAAGACGTCTCCGGGGTTCTCCGCGGCCGTGGTCAGGCGGCCGGTCGCCAGGTCCAGTTCGAACAGGTCGATCAGGTCGGGACGGCGCATGTTGAGCTGCACGAAGGCCGTGCCCGGCCGGTCCGATGGGAGTTGCGTACCGATCAGCCGCACGCCCTCGAAGGGGGTCAGGTCGGCCGCGGGCTCGTCGGGCCGGGCCGGGTCGACGCGATGCAGGTGCCAGTTCTCGTCGCCGTCGGTGTCCTGCTGGAACAGCAGGTAGCGGCCGTCGGTGGTCCAGAAGAAGGTGTCGATGCTGCGCCGGGTGTCGGCGGTGACGCGCCGCGCGCCCGGGGCGTCGGCGTCGTGTACGTCGTCGGGGGTGGCCCAGTCCGAGTCCAGATCGCGGATGAACACGTTGAGCCGCCCGTGCCACGGGGCGAGGTAGGCGACCTTCGTGCCGTCCGGGGAGATCAGGGCCCGGCTGCGGGTGGGCGGGGCGAAGAACTCTTCGACGGCGATCGGCTTCGACGGGGCGGTCATGGCGGATCCTCATGGTCGATGGCTGCGGATGCCCCTGAGTCCACTCCCCGACGTCGCGTCGTACGCAAGGCCGCACGCGATGATCTGGGTCACAAGGGTTCGTCGGCGAAGCGCCGCGGAGTCCGATCAGGACCCGTCGGGCCGGGCCAGCCGCTGCTGGACCCGGCGCAGGACGCGGTGCTGCACGGGCCGGAGAGCCTGTCTGTTCAGTTCGTCCAGCAGCGCCGAGGCCTGCGCGTCGAGCGGGAACAGGCCGGCCAGTCGCGCCATCATCGGCTTGATGTGGGCGACCAGCTCGTCGATCAGCGATGCGACCTCGTCCTCCGGGGTATCGGGGTCGAGGGCGTAGAGGCGCGCCGTCAGCGGTGCGGATGCGGTCATGCCGTCCGCCCCGCCCAACAGCGCGGCGAACCCCGCCGGGCCGTCCTTGCCGAGCAGGTGTCCGAGCAGGATCAGCTGTTCGTGCTCATAGCGGGCCATGTCCGCCGGCATGTCCGCCGCGGGGGCGGAACGCAAGAGGGAGAGTTCCGGTGGCAGGTCGGGCGGGGCGCCGCTGCGGCGCAGGTCGGCGATGATGGCCCGGCGGGCGGTGAGCCGTTCGATGTCGGCGGCGGCCCGGCGGTCGAGCTCATCGAGCAGCTCCTCCGCGGCCGCCGGATCGTCCAGTACCGCGGGCAGTGCGGACAGCGGTACGCCGAGTGCGGTCATCCTGGTGATGCGCAGGAGCCGGACGAGGTGGCCCACGTCGTAGTGCCGGTAGCCCCCTGCCGAGCGCTGCGGCTCGGGCAGCAGCCCGATCTGGTGGTAATGGCGCAGCGTGCGGACGGTGACGCCGGCCAGCTCGGCGAGCTCACCGCTGAGCATCGGCCACCTCCTTCGACTCCAGGCCGTGCAGGGCTCGCGAGGCGATCACGGCCAGCAGTACGAGGATCCACACCCCGGCGACGCTGAACCCGGCCAGGACCGGGGACCCGTACTCCGCCGTCACCCCCGCCAGACCGATCCCCACCGGTGCGGCGATCATCAGCAGGGCGGTCTTCACGCTGAGCACCCGCCCGCGCACCGCGCCGGTGGTCCGCTCGATCTGCACCACCCCGATGACCGCTCCGACCACGGCGTTGCCCAGCCCGAGCGCCGCGGCGCCGGCGAACACGACGGACGGGGTGAGCAGGGAGGCCATCAGCAGGAACCCCGCCGTGGTCACGACGAACCCGGCCGCCAGCCATGCTCGCGAGGAGAGTCGTCGACCGATGCCGCTGTAGAGCGTGGCACCGCCCAGCATCCCGGCGGCCAGCGCGGTGAGGACGAGGCCGAGCAGGTCGGGGCGGGCGATGAGGTCGAAGTACAGCGGCATCACCAGGCCCTGCAACCCGCCGAGTGCCACGGCCAGGCCGATGACCAGGCCCGACGTGCCGAGCAGGAACCGGCTGCGCATCACCACCGCCATGCCCTCTCCCAGTTCACGCAGGATCGACCGGCGAGGCGACCCGCCGGCCCCGACCTCACCGAGCCGGCGCGGCAGCGTCCGCGTCAGCAGCGCCGCGACCGCCGAGGTCGCCGCGGTGATCCACAATACGGACGCGGCGTCGAAGGCGGCGAGCAGAACACCGGCCGCCGCCGGGCCGATCACCAGGGCGGCAGAGGTCACGGTCTGGCGCAGGCCGACCACACGCGTCAGGTCGAGCAGAGCGTGGCGAGCCACCATCGGGGCCAGCACCTCACGGGCCGTCATCCCGGGCACGTCCCCGAAGGAGCCCAGGATGCCCAGCACGATGAACCACGCCAGGTCCAGGCCCCACAGCAGATCGACCAGGGGCAGCGCGGCGACCGAGACGGCGGAGATGACGTCGGAGACCACCGAGGCCGTCCGCCGGTTGATCCGGTCGATCACCACTCCGCTGAGCAGTCCGACCAGCACGGTCGGGACCGCCGTCGCGGTCGCCAGCGCCGCCGTGCCCAGCGGGCTGCCGGTCGTCTGCAGCACGATCAGCGGCAGCGCCACCGCCGCGATGCCGTTGCCGAGCAGGCTCAGCAGATGCGACGCGAGATAGGCGGCGACGACCAAGTACCGTTTGGGAGACATGCGACCAGGAAAGACCCGGACGTTGCGTCGGGGTCAAGGGGCGGTCGCGACCTACGCCCCGGTGCGGGCGGTGATCCCGGACACCGCATCCTCGACTCGTGTGGACGCCATCTCGGTTCCGGCGCGGCGTCCGGGACCGGCGCACGTTGGCGGCGTCATCGACTGATCCGTGATCGCGGGGCTTTCACCAGGCCACGGGCAGGTCCCGCACTCCGTAGACCGCCATGCCGGGCAGGGGCTCGATCCGGTCGGGCGGGACCGCCAGGCGCAGGTCCGGGAACCGGCGCAGCAAGGCGGACAGTGCGACGCGCATTTCGATCCTGGCCAGCTGCTGCCCGAGGCACTGGTGCACGCCGTAGCCGAAGCCCAGGTGTCGAACGTTGTCCCTCTCGATGTCGAGGCGGTCGGGGTCGGCGAAGTGCCCGGGATCGCGGTTGGCCGCGGGCAGGGAGACGGTGACCGAGTCCCCGGCCTTGATCGTCTGCCCTTCGAACTCGACGTCCTCCAACGCGGTGCGGAACGGGCCGATGTGGGAGACGGTGAGGTAGCGCATCAGCTCCTCCACCGCCCGCTCCACGCGCGCGGGGTCCGCGCGCAGCGCGGCCGACTGGCCGGGGTGGCTCAGCAGCGCGAAGGTACCGAGCGTGATCATGCTCGCCGTCGTCTCATGGCCGGCCACGAGCAGCGCCATGCCGATGTTGGCCAGCTCCTCCTCGGTGAGCTCGCCGCCGGCGACCAGTCCGCTGAGCAGGTCATCGCCGGGCTCGGCGCGCTTGCGCGCCGCCGTATCCGCCACGAGCGCGGTGACGGCGCCCACCGCGCCCATCATCACCTCGACACTGGAACTCAGGTCGAACATGACCTCGGTCTGCCGCTGGAACAGCGACCTCTCCTCGTAGGGCACGCCGAGCAGCTCGCAGATGACCAGCGACGGTATCGCCAGCGCGTAGAGCTGCTTGAGGTCGGCCGGCGGCCCGATCTCCTCCATCAGGTCGAGCCGTCCCTCGGCGATCTCCTCGATCCGGTCCGTGAGCCGGTTCATCCGGCGGACGGTGAACTGCCCGATCAGCAGCCTGCGGTAGCGGGTGTGCTCGGGCGGGTCGTATCCGGACAGCACTCCCGGCAGGGCGGGCTGCGGCGGATCGGTGGTCAGCGGCGAGCGGCGGAGTTCGGCCCGCGCGCTGAACCTGTCGTCGGTCAGCAGCGCCCGGGAGGCCGCGTACCCGGTGACCAGCCAGCCCTCGTGGCCGTCGGGGTAGGTCATCCTGCTGATGGGCGACCGCGCGCTCAGCGCGGTGAGCGCGGGAGGCGGATCGAACGGGCAACCGCCCCTGGATACCGGGAACCCGTCCGCGGTCGGAACGGTGCTCGACATGTCTGCCCCCTGGCAGGGAAATCGGAAATCGGCCGGGCAGCGATCGGCCCACCCGCCCGGCATGCTAACCGTGCGCACCAGGCACGGGTCAATAGCGGCGGCATTCCGCGCCTCGTTTATCTTTCCACCCCGCCACCAGGCGCGACGGTTGATTCGGCCGACGCCCGCGGCCGCACGGCGGGGAATCTCTAGTGGAATCCTTAGTCTTTCATCGCGCGGCTGTCGCCGGCTCGATCCGCGGGATTAAAGTTCGCTGCTGGGGCGCGCCCTGGGGTTGCAGACGGAGAGCCGACCGTAGCGAGCGAGCACTCATGCGCAAGAAGCAGTCCTGTGTAGGCAATGGAGAGGTAATTGCATACCGTCATCCTGAGTGCCGTGGAAATTGCACAGATAATTCGCGCGGTCGGCCGTGACGCGATTATGGATGAAATGGTCGAGCGCCTGACGGAAGGCTTTCGCGCCCTTGGCGAAGGCCGCCTCCCCCCGTCCCCGCCGCGCAGCGGCTTCGTCCGCGAGTCCAACGGCACCGGCGTGCTCGAGTGGATGCCCCACCACGACCCCGGCAGCAGCGCCACCGTCAAGGTGGTCGGCTACACCCCGGCCAACGCCGCCGCCAGTGCGCTGCCCACCATCATCGGAACCATCTCCCGCTACGACGACGCGACCGGGCGGCTCACCGCCCTCGCCGACGCCGTGGTGCTCACCGCCCTGCGTACCGGCGCCGCCTCGGCCGTGGCCAGCAGGCTGCTCGCGCGCGGCGACAGCCGCGTGGTGGGCCTCATCGGGACCGGCGCGCAGGCGGTCAGCCAGCTGCACGCGCTGAGCAGGTCGTTCGGCATCGAGCGCGTCATCGTGCACGACGTCGACCAGGACAACGCCGACAGCTTCCTCATCCGGTCCAAGTTCCTCGGCCTCGATGTGAGCATCGCCCCGCCGGAGGCGATCGCCGCGGAGGCCGACATCATCTGCACGGCGACCACCACCGAGGTGGGCGCCGGACCGGTCTTCGGCGACGTGGACACGCTCCAGCACGTCCACGTCAACGCCGTCGGGGCCGACCTCCCGGGCAAGACCGAACTGCCCGTCGCGTTGCTCCGCCGTGCCCTGGTCTGCCCGGACCACCTGGAGCAGGCCCGCGCGGAAGGCGAATGCCAGCGTCTCTCCGACGAGGAGATCGGCCCGGACCTGGCCACCCTGGTCGCCGGACCCGGGGCGGCGGAGGCGGCGCGGGACACGCCGACGGTGTTCGACTCTACCGGCTTCGCACTGGAGGACCACATCGCCCTCGACGTGCTGCTCGGCTTCGCCGACCGGATGGGACTCGGCACGCCCATCGACATCGAGTACCACCCCAGGGACGCGCTCAACCCCTACCCCGACGAGGCGTAGGGCCCCGGCCTTCGCCCCATCCGCGTTCCAGCCCGCCGAATCCGCGCGGCTGCGGGCGGTGGCCGCACCCCCGATCCGCGTCGGCACCGCCGAGCCCGAGCCACCGGTGAGAGGTGACCACAGATGAACGACCGTGCCGCCCGGGCGCCGCGCCGGCGTGAGCCCGGCCCCGCAGGCCGCTCCGCGCGCGGGCGCGGCTCCGGGCTCGCCCGGGTCGACCGCGACGGGCCGCTGACGGCCTCCTTCGCGCAGCGGCGCATGTGGTTCCTGGACCGGCTCATGCCCGGCAACCCGTCCTATAACTGCCCGGTCGTCGAACGGGTGCGCGGCGTTTTCTCCCCGGAGGTGTTCGCCGAGGCGCTCGCCGCCGTGGTGGAGCGGCACGAGTCGCTGCGCACCGTCATCACCGACGACGACGGCGTGCCCCTCCAGGTGGTGGGCGACGGGTCGGACATCGTCTGCCGGATCGTCGAGGCCGGCGGCGACGCGGAGTCCCGGCTCGAATCCGCCCGGCGGATCGCCCGGGAGGAGCTGCGCGCACCGTTCGATCTCGGCGCCGGGCCGCTGCTGCGTGCCGTGGTGGTCCGCTTGGCGGCCGACGACCATGTGGTCTGCCTGGTGGCGCACCACGCCTGCGTCGACGGCTGGTCGCTGAACGTCCTGGTCTCCGAATTGTCCGCCGCGTACTCCGCACTGCGCGAGGGCCGCGCTCCCGCGCTCGCGCCCCTCGCCGTTCAGTACGCGGATTTCGCGGCGTGGGAGGCGGGGCGGCTGCGCGGCCGCCGGCACGCCAAGCAGATCGACTACTGGACCGAACGGCTGCGGGGTATGCCGTCCACCCTGGGGCTGAGCACCGACCGGCCGCGGCCGAGCCTGCCCAGCCACGAAGCCGACCTGCTGCACTTCCGGATCCCGCCCGAGCTGACGCGGCGGGCGCGCGAACTCGGCGCGGCCGAGGGCGCCACGCTCTACATGACCCTTCTGGCGGTGCTGAACGTCGTGCTCGCCAAGCACGCGCGCAGCGAGGACATCGCGGTCGGGGCGCCGATCCTCAACCGTCCGCGCTCCGAACTGGAGCCGCTGATCGGCTTCTTCGCCAATACCCTGGTCTTCCGCACCGACCTGTCCGGCGACCCCGCGTTCCGGGACCTCCTCGGCCGGGTCCGCACGGTCGCCACCGGCGCCCTCGCCCACTCCGAACTGCCCTTCGAGCACATCGTCGAGTCGCTGAAGGTCGAGCGCGACCTGTCGCACAACCCCTTGGTGCAACTGCTGTTCCAGCTCACCAGCGCCGCTCCGGGGCGGTTCGCCTTCTCCGGCGCGGAGTCGGCCGAATTCTCCTACGGGCTCACGTTCACCAGGATGGACCTGGAGATCCACCTCGCGGAGAACACCGAGGACGACGGACTGACCGGACACGTCGTCTTCAGCAATGAGCTGTTCGACACCGAGACCGTCGAACTGCTCGTGCACCACTTCGTCGTGGGCGTGGAGCAGGCGCTCGACGAGCCGGACCGGCCGATCTCGTCGATGTCCCTGCTCGACGGCGCCGAGCGGGAGAAGCTGCTCGCCGGCTGGCACGGCGCGCGGCTCGACCTGCCGCGGGAGCCGCTGCACGAGCTGTTCTCCGCGCAGGCGCGGCGCACTCCGGACTCGGTGGCGATCGTGTCGGGCGACGACCGCCTCACCTACCGCGAACTGGAGGAGCGCACCAACCGGCTGGCGCACCACCTGCGCGGGCTGGGTGCCGGGCCGGAGAGCCTGGTCGGTCTGTGCGTGCAACGCGGTTTCGGCATCGTCGAGGGCATGCTGGGCGTCCTGAAGTCCGGCGCGGCCTACGTGCCCATCGACCCCGTGCTGCCGGCGGCGCGGATCGAGTTCATCCTCGCCGACACCGGACTCACCCACATCGTGACCGACGAGGGCTCCGCCTCCGCGCTGGCCGGGTTCGGCGGCGGCCTGGTGTTCGTCGACCGCCCCGGCGACTTCGCCCCCCAGAGCGCCGACCCGCCCGTGACCGGTGCCGACGCGTCGAGCCTGGCCTACGTCATCTACACCTCCGGGTCGACCGGGGTGCCCAAGGGCATCCTCATGCCGCACCTGCCGATCGTGAACCTGGTCGCCTGGCAGAAGACGGTGATGGCGGCGACCCCCGCCACCCGTACCGCCCAGTTCGCCGCGCTCGGTTTCGACATCAGCCTGCAAGAGGTGTTCTCCGCGCTGCTCCACGGCGAGTCCGTGTATCTGCCGCAGGACGACATCCGCCGCGACGCCGCCGCGTTCGCGCGCTGGATCGCCGATCACGGCGTCCATCAGGTCTTCCTGCCCAATGTCATGGTCCAGGCGCTGTCGGAGGAGGTCGACCGGACCGGCGCGGCGCTGCCGGAGCTGCGCCACCTGTCCCAGGCCGGAGAGCGGATATCGCTCGACGCCCCGTTGCGCCGCCTGGTGGACCGGCACCCGGCGCTGCGCGTCCACAACCACTACGGACCCAGCGAAGCGCACGTCATCACGGCTTACACGTTCCCCCGGCGGACCGGGGACTGGCCGCATTCCGCGCCGGTCGGCCGCCCGGTGGCGAACACGCTGCTCTACGTCGTCGACGAGAACCTCGAACCGGTGCCGACCGGCGTACCGGGAGAGCTGTGCGTGGCGGGCGCGGGCCTGTCCCGCGGCTACCTCGGCCGGCCGGAGCTCACCGACCAGCTGTTCGTGCCCAACCCGTTCGCCGCGGGAACGCGGATGTACCGCACCGGCGACCTGGTGCGGTGGCGCTGGGACGGGAACCTGGAGTTCCTGGGCCGCATCGACGACCAGGTGAAGGTCCGCGGCTTCCGGATCGAGCCCGGCGAGGTCCAGGCGGTGCTGGAACGGCACGACCTGGTCCGGCAGGCGGTCGTGGTCGCCGTCGACGACGCGGCGGGCGTCAAGCGGCTGGTGTCCTACCTCACCGTCCACCCCGGCGCCCGTGCGAACGGCCACGACCTCGTCGGGGACCTGCGCGCGCACGTCGGCGCCGGCCTGCCCGAGTACATGGTCCCCTCGGCGTTCGTCGTGCTCGACGCGTTGCCGCTGACCGCGGGCGGCAAGGTGGACCGCGCGCTGCTGCCCGCTCCGCAACTGCGGGGGGCACTGGACATCGACTACGTCGCACCGCTCAGCCCTGAAGAGGTGCGGATGTGCGAGATCTTCACCGACCTGCTCGGGGCGGAGAACGTGGGCGCCGAGGACGACTTCTTCGCCCTCGGCGGGCACTCGCTGATCGCGGCGCGGATCATCGCCCGGATCAACGCCGAATTCGGGCTGGAGCTGCCGCTGCGCGCCGTCTTCGACAACCGGACCCCCAAGACGATCGGCGAGCTGGTGGCCCGCGAGTCCGCCGCCCGGCGGCGGACCGCCCCCGTTCTCGCGCCGATCGGGCACGACGGCCCGGTCCCGGTGTCGCTGTCGCAGGAGAACCTCCTCGTCGCGGGCTGCGACCCCGCCGTGGAGAGCACCTACACCGTCCCGCCCCTCGTGCTCCGGTTGCGCGGCGAGCTGGACGCCGACGTCCTGCGGCGCTCGTTCGCGCTGCTGGTCGAGCGGCACTCGGCGGTACGGACGACGTTCGAGGTCCGGGACGGCCGCGTCGTGCAGAGGGTGCGCGGCGCCGACGGCTTCGCCGTCGAGCAGGTCGATCTGGTCGGCCTGCCCGAGGCCGAGCGCGAGGCTCGCGCCCGGGAGCTCGTCTCGGCCGAGGTCTCCCGGGCCTTCGACCTCGCCCGCGGGCCGCTGCTGCGGGTGAAGCTGTTCCGCCTGCGCGAGGACGAGCACGTCTTGTCGGTCGTGCAGCACCACATCACCTCCGACGGCTGGTCACAGGCGCTCTTGGTGCGCGAGGTCGCAGCGATCTACTCGGCGCTGCTGACGGGTGCCGAACCCGCGGTGCCCTCGCTTCCGGTGCAGTACCGGGACTACGCCTCCTGGGAGCGGTCGACCATGTCGGGGGGTGCGCTGGACCGGCAACGGACGTATTGGGCCTCGCAGATCGAGCGGATGCGCCCCCTGCGACTGCCCGCCGACCGACCGCGTACCGCCGGGTCGGCACGCCGCGGGCAAATGCTGACCTGGCACGTCCCGGCCGAGGTCGTGCGGGCCGCGCAGGAGCTCGGCGGCCGGATCGGCGCGTCGCTGTACATGACCATGCTGACGGCGTTCGCCGTCGTGCTGCGCGAGCGGACCGGCGTCGACGACATCTGCGTAGGCACCCCGGTCGCGAACCGCGGCCGGGTCGAGGTGGAGCACCTGATCGGATCGTTCGCCAAGGTGATCGCCGTGCGCGCCGAACTGCACGGCGATCTCGCCTTCGAGGAGGCGGTGGCGCTCGTCCGCGACGGTGTCCTGGACGGTTCCACGCACCAGGACCTGCCCCTGTTCGTGGCGATGAAGGAACTCGACCCCGGCCGGGACCTGGCCGCGGAGCCCGCCCTGCCGGTGCTCTTCCAACTGGTGGACACGCCGCACACCGCGCTGGCGCTCCCGCGTGTGGAGACCACGGACTTCGGGTTCGACTGGGAGTTCTCCACCCCCGTCGACCTGGAGGTCCACTTGCTGCGGGGCGAGAAGCCGGACGAACTGGCCGGGTTCGCGATCATCGACCGCGACCTGTTCGACCCGGACACCGTATCCGGGCTCCTCGACGAGACCGTGCGGGTGCTGGAGGGCGCCGGCGAGCGCCCCGGTGTGCTCGTCTCCGAACTCACCACGCGTCTCTGAGGGTGCACCACATCCCACTTGGAACGAAGGAGCGGCTGAGGTTGTCGCGTGAACAGGCGGGGCCGGACGCGGAATCTTCGGTGGTTCGCGGCGGCGATCCGGTCGCCATCGTGGCCATCGGCTGCCGTTTCCCCGGCGGGGTGTCGTCACCGGACGACCTGTGGCGGCTGCTGGCGGAGGAGCGCGACGCCGTGTCCGCTCTCCCCGCCGACCGGGGCTGGGACATCGAGGGCCGGTACGACCCGGACCCGGCGCGTCCGGGGTCCTTCTACCAGCGTGAGGCCAACCTTCTCGAGCGGATCGGCGAGTTCGCCGCGGAGTTCTTCGGCATCTCGCCGCGCGAGGCCGCCGTGATGGACCCGCAGCAGCGGCTGCTGCTGGAGACCGCCTGGGAGGCCTTCGAGCACGGCGGCATCCTCCCCGGCACGCTGCACGGCAGCGAGACGGGTGTGTTCATCGGCGCGATCGCCCTCAACCGGGACGGCGGAGGCCCGACCGGCGAGGGCTACCGGCTGACCGGCAGCGCCACCGGCGTGGCCGCCGGGCGCATCGCCTACACCTTCGGCCTGGAGGGGCCGACGCTGTCGGTCGACACGGGGCAGTCATCGTCGCTGGTGGCGCTGCACCTCGCGGTGCGCGCCCTGCGGGCGGGCGAATGCTCGCTCGCGCTGGCCGGCGGCGCCACGGTCATGACCCGGCCGGACCTCCTCGTCGAGTTCTCCCGCCAGCGCGCCCTGTCGCCCGATGGCCGGTCCCGGGCCTTCTCCGAGCGGGCCGACGGCTTCGGGCTGGGCGAGGGCGTGGGCCTGGTCCTGCTCGAACGGCTCTCCGATGCCCGGCGCAACGGGCACGACGTGCTCGCCGTCGTCCGGGGTTCGGCCATCAACCAGGACGGCGCCTCCGACGGCCTGACCGCACCCAGCGGCCCTGCCCAGCAGCGCGTCATCCGCACCGCGCTGGCCGACGCCGGACTGACCCCGGGTGACGTCGACGCCGTCGAAGCCCACGGGACCGGCACCACGCTCGGGGATCCCGTCGAGGCCGAGGCGCTTCTGGCCGCCTACGGGCGCGACCGGCCGGCGGACCGTCCGTTGTGGCTGGGGTCGGTGAAGTCCAATATCGGCCACGCCCAGGCCGCCGCCGGCATCGCCGGCGTCATCAAGACGGTCATGGCCCTCCGCCACCGGAGACTGCCGAAAACACTGCACGCCGAGGAACCGACATCGCGCGTGGACTGGTCGGCGGGGTCGGTGTCGCTGCTGACCGAGCCGGTGGAGTGGCCGGACGGCGACCGCCCGCGCCGCGCCGGGGTGTCCTCCTTCGGTATCAGCGGCACCAACGCCCACCTCATCCTCGAAGAGGCGCCCGAGCCGGCACCGCGTCCCGCCGCCGGTTCCCCGCCGCTCCTGTCCTCCGGTCCGGTGCCGTGGGTGCTGTCGGCCAAGACCGCGCGGGAGCTGCGCGGACAGGCGGAACGGTTGCTGGCGGTCGCCGGCGATCCCGATACGTCCCTGACGGATGTCGCGTGGTCGTTGGCGCGGACCCGCGCCCGGTTCGACCACCGGGCGGTGATCAGCGGTTCGACCCTGCCCGAGCTGAGGGACGGACTCGCCGCGCTCGCCGAAGGCCACGGATCGGCCGACCTCGTCTCCGGCGCCGTCATCCCCTCCCCCCGCGTGGTGATGGTGTTCCCCGGCCAAGGCGCCCAGTGGCCCGCGATGGCCCGGGAACTCCACGCCTGCTCACCGGCCTTCGCCGAGGCGTTCGACGCCTGTGCCGCGGCGATCACGCCCTGGGTGGAATGGGATCCGCGCCACCTGGTGACCGGTGAGGATCTCGATCTGAACCGGGTGGACGTCGTGCAACCCGCGCTGTTCGCGGTCATGGTGTCGCTGGCCCGGCTGTGGGGCGCGGTCGGCGTCGAGCCCGCGGCGGTCATCGGCCACTCCCAAGGCGAGATCGCCGCCGCCCACATCGCCGGAGCCCTCTCCCTCGACGACGCCGCGCGCATCGTCGCGCTACGCAGCCGGGCGCTCCGGGAACTCTCCGGCCTGGGCGGCATGCTGTCGGTCCCCCTCCCGGAGAGGGAGATCGCCGCCCACCTCGATTCCCGTCCCGGGCTGGGCATCGCGGCCGTCAACGGCCCGGGCCACGTGGTGGTCTCCGGCGACGCCGGACCGCTGAACGAGCTGCACGAGGAGCTGACCGCGGCGGGCGTGCGCTCACGCATGGTCCCGGTCGACTACGCCTCCCACAGCCCCCACGTCGAACAGGTCCGCGAACGCATCCTGGCCGACCTCGCCGCGATCACCCCGCGCTCGTCAGAGGTGCCCTTCTACTCCACCCTCACCGGTGAACCGCTGGACACGGCCGAACTCACGGCCGAGTACTGGTACCGCAACCTGCGCGAACCCGTCCGCTTCCAGCAGGCCCAGGAAACCGCCCTCGCCGGCGGACACACGATCTTCCTCGAAGTCAGCCCGCACCCCGTCCTGCTCCCCGCCATGGCGGACACCATCGCGGCGAGCACACCCGACGCCGTGGCCCTGGGCACCCTGCGCCGCGACGAACCCGCCGCCGGCCGGTTCGTCCACGCCCTGGGCCGGGCGCACGCGGCCGGTGCCGACATCGACTGGACGGCCCTGCTCGGCTCCGGGCATCGCCTGCCCCTTCCCACCTACGCCTTCGACCGCCAGCGGTTCCCCATCGGGGGTGCCTCCGCCGACGACGTGCGCGACGGAGCGGAACCCGCCGCGGCCGCGGCCGTGGAGCCGCCGGTCACCGGACTGGCGCACCGGCTGGGCACGGTGCCCGCGGCCGAACGTCCGCGCTTGGCGCGGGGCCTGGTACGGGAGGCGGCCGCCGCGGTGCTCGGGCACGGTGATCCCCGCGCACTGACCGACGACCGGCCGTTCCGCGACCTGGGCTTCGACTCGCTGACCGCCGTTGAGCTGATCGACCGCCTGAACCGGGCGTCCGGGCTGCGGCTGCCGCCCTCGGCCGTGTTCGCCCACCCCACGGTCTCCGCCTTGGCGGGGCATGTGCTGGACGAAGCCACCGGAAAGGCCGGTGTGGAGGGTGCCGCCTCGGCGGAAGCCTCCGACGAACCGGTGGCGATCGTCGGCATCGGCTGCCGGTTCCCCGGCGGGGTGGCATCGGCCGAGGACCTGTGGCGGCTGGTCGCCGACGGCGCGGACGCCGTCGGAGCGTTCCCGGCGGACCGAGGGTGGTCCGGCCGAGGCTCGACCGAGGGGGCCTACGCCCGTGTGGGCGGGTTCCTGCACGACGGCCACGGGTTCGACGCGGAGTTCTTCGGCATCTCCCCGCGCGAGGCCGCGGCCATGGACCCGCAGCAGCGGCTGCTGCTGGAGACCGCGTGGGAGGCCGTCGAGTCCGCCGGCATCGCTCCGGACTCCCTGAAGGGCTCGGCGACCGGCGTCTTCGCCGGGACCTCGGGCCAGGACTACACCACGGTGGCGGCGGGCGACCCCGACGCGGTCGCCGACTTCGGCCTGACCGGTGCGGTCGCGAGCGTCATGTCGGGCCGGGTGTCGTACGCCCTCGGCCTGCAGGGACCGGCCATGACGGTGGACACGGCGTGCTCCTCGTCGCTGGTGGCCATTCACCTGGCGGTGCAGGCGCTGCGGCGCGGCGAATGCACGCTCGCGCTCGCGGGCGGCGTCACCTTCATGTCCACACCCGGCATCTTCGCCTCCTTCTCCCGGCAGGGCGGGCTGGCGGCCGACGGGCGGTGCAAGTCCTTCGCGGAAGGCGCCGACGGCACCGGTTGGAGCGAAGGTGTGGGCCTGGTCCTGGTGGAGCGGTTGTCCGACGCCTTGCGCAACGGGCACGAGGTGCTGGCGGTGGTGCGCGGTTCCGCGGTCAACCAGGACGGCGCCTCCAACGGCCTGACCGCACCCAACGGCGCGTCGCAACAACGAGTGATCCGCACCGCGCTGGCCGACGCGGGCCTGACCACGACCGATGTCGACGCGGTCGAGGCACACGGCACCGGTACGAGGCTCGGCGATCCGATCGAGGCGCAAGCCCTCCTCGCCACCTACGGACACGACCGGCCGACGGACCGGCCTCTGTTGCTGGGCTCGGTGAAGTCCAACATCGGACATACACAGGCCGCAGCGGGAGTCGCGGGCGTCATCAAGATGGTGATGGCGCTCCGGCACGGGCGACTGCCGCAGACCCTGCACGTCGATGCGCCGTCGTCGCGGATGGACTGGTCGGCCGGCACGCTGTCGCTGCTGACGGATGCGGCGGGGTGGCCGGAGACCGGTCGGCCGCGTCGTGCGGCGGTGTCGTCGTTCGGGATCAGCGGGACCAATGCCCACCTCGTTCTCGAACAGGCGCCCGAAAAGGCTCCCGCCATCGTGGAGACGACCCGGTCGGCGCTGGACGCCGGCGCCGTGCCGTGGGTCCTGTCCGCGAAGTCCGCCGCGTCGTTGCGGAGGCAGGCGGAGCATCTGCTCACTGTCGTGCGTGAGCGCGAGGACGTGTCGCCGGTGGACGTCGGGTGGTCGTTGGCCACCACGCGGACCCGGTTCGACCACCGCGCCGTGGTGTCCGGCGCCGACCGTGACGAACTACTGGGGGCGCTCTCGGCGGTGGCGGAGGGCCGTACCTCTGCCCGGGTGGTGGCGGGGCGGGCCGCCGCAAGCGGCGTGGCGCTGGTGTTCTCGGGTCAGGGTGCCCAGTGGCCGGGCATGGCCCGCGGGTTGTACGAGTCATCCCCCGTCTTCGCCGAAGCGTTCGACGAGGTGTGCGCCGCCTTCGACGGACTTCTGCCCGAGCCGCTGGCAGAGGTGGTGCTCTCCGCAGACGGCACGCCTCAGGCGGCCCTGCTGGACCGGACGGACTTCACCCAGCCCGCCCTGTTCGCCGTCGGGGTCGCCCTGCACGCCCTGGTTCAGGCGTGCGGGGTGCGTCCCGATGTCCTGGCCGGGCACTCCATCGGGGAGATCACCGCCGCCCACATCGCCGGTGTGCTCTCCCTCCAGGACGCCTGTACCCTCGTCGCCGCCCGCGGTCGGCTCATGGCACGACTGCCCAGCACAGGGGCGATGCTCTCCCTGGAGACCGACGAGCCCGGCGGACTGCGCCTGCTCGACGGCATAGCGGACATCGGGATCGGGGCGGTCAACGGACCCGCCTCGGTGGTCGTATCGGGTGCCGTTGCGGGCGTCGAGGAGGTGGAGGCCCGCGCCCATGAAGCCGGGATCAGGGCGACCAGGCTGCGTGTGGGGCAGGGCTTCCACTCCCCGCTGATGGACCCCATACTCGACGACTTCGCCGCCACCGTCGCGGAGCTGGACCTCCACCCCCCGGCCATCCCCCTGGTCTCCACCGTGACCGGGCGAAAACTCACCACCGAAGAGATCACCTCTCCCCACTACTGGGTCCGCCACGCCCGCGACACCGTCCGCTACCACGACGCCGTGCAGACCATCGCCGCAGACGGCATCCGCACCCTCATCGAGATCGGCCCCGACAGCCCGCTCTCCGCCCTCACCGCCCACGACGACGACCTGACCACCGTCCCCCTCATGCGCCGCCCCCGATCCGGCGAGGACCCGGTACCCGAACCCGAGCGGTTCACGCAGGCCCTGGCCAGGGCACACGTCTCCGGAGCCGACGTCGACTGGACCGCCGTACTGGGCTCCGGCCGCCCGGTGCCCCTGCCCACCTACGCCTTCGACCGCAAGCGCTACTGGATCGACCCCGTCACGACACCGAACGGCGTCGACGAGAACGAGGCGCGTCTTTGGGACGCGGTCGACGGGGACCGCACGGACGATGTCGCGCGGCTCCTGGACGTCGGTGAATCCGACGTATCCGCCCTCGTGCCGATGCTGTCCGGCTGGCGGCGCCGCCGACGTGAAGAGAACGACGCCCGCTCGTGGCACTACGACGTGTCCTGGAGCCCGGTGACCGTTTCGGGCGGCGCCGCCGGGCGGTGGCTACTGCTGGTTCCCGCCGACGCACCCTCGAACGTGCGCGCCTTCCCGCCCGCGCTCGGAGAGCGCGGGATCACGGTCGTCGAATGCGCGGTCGACAGCGCGGAGACGCCCCGGGAAGCGCTGGCCGCAGCGATCGGAACCGCGTGCGCGGACGCTCCGGTCGACCGCGTGCTGTCCCTGCTCGCTCCCTCCGACCCGGCGCACACGCCGACGCTGACGCAGGCTCTCGGGGACGCCGGGATCGACGCACCCCTGTGGTGCGCGACCTGGGGCGCGGTCTCCGCGGGCACCCCGGTCTCCGCTCCCGAGCAGGCGACGGTGTGGGGCGCGGGACGCGTGGCCGCCTTGGAGCATCCCGACCGGTGGGGAGGTCTGATCGACCTCCCGTCCTCGTTCGACGGGCGCGTCGCCGACGCGCTCTGCGCGGTGCTGGCGGGTGACGAGGACCAGGTCGCGATCCGCGGCTCGCGCGTGCTCGCGCGCCGCCTGGTGCGTGCCGACGTTCCGGCGGCCGGGCAGGGCCGCGGGTTCCGGGGAACCGTTCTGCTCACCGGCGGCACCGGCGGTCTGGGCGGCCACCTGACCCGGTGGCTGCTGGAACAGGGCGCCGAGCACGTCCTGGTCCTGAGCCGGGGTGGACCGGACTCGGCCGGAGCCGCCGCGCTGCGCACGGAGCACGGTGACCGGCTGAGCTTCGTGGCCTGCGACGTCGCCGAACGCGATGAGGTGGCCGCCGCGCTGGAGCATGTCCCAGAGGCGTACCCGCTGACGGCGGTGGTGCACGCCGCCGGGGTCATGGCGGACGGGCCGGTCGCGTCGCTGTCCCGTGCGGACTGGGTGACGGTGTCCCGGCCCAAGGTGGCGGCGGCGTGGAACCTGCACGAGCTCACCCGGCACCTGGACCTCGACGCGTTCGTCCTGTTCTCCTCGGGCGCCGGTGTCGTCGGCGCGGGCGGCCTGGCCGCCTACGGTGCGGCGAACGCCTTCCTGGACGCGTTCGCCGAGTACCGTCGCGCCCTGGGGCTGCCGGCGACGGCGGTGGCATGGGGCGCGTGGGCCGATGAGGGCATGGCCGTGCGCTCGGAGTCCATGCGGTCGCTGGCCGCGCAGGGTATGCGTCCGATGGCCCCGCGCGCGGCGTTGGTCGCCCTGCGGCAGGTCCTGGGCGCGGGCCGACCCACCTCCTACGTCGCGGACCTGGACTGGGAGCGGTTCGCGCCGATGTTCACCGTCGCGCGGCCGAGCAGGCTGTTCGACCGGATCCCCGAACTTCCGGCGGCGCCGGACGGGAGCCACGGCTCGGACCTGGCGCGACTGCCCGTACCGCAGCGGGAGGAGGCGGTGCGGACACTGGTACGGAGCGAGAGCGCGGCCGTGCTCGGCCACACCGACCCGCTGGCCCTGGCCGACGACCGGCCCTTCCGCGAGCAGGGGTTCGACTCGCTGACCGCCGTCGAACTGCGCAACCGGGTGAACGCGGCCACGGGTCTGCGACTACCGTCGTCGGTCGTCTTCGACCACCCCACGGTGCTCGCCCTCACGGGGCACGTCCTGGCGCGGCTCGCGGACCTGCCCGACGCGGCGGCGGAAACGGCGCCGCCGTCGCACGGCCTCATCGACGAACCGGTCGCGATCGTGGGCCTCGGCTGCCGTTACCCCGGAGGCGTCGGCTCCGCCGACGACCTCTGGCGCCTGGTCCTCGAAGGCGACGACGCCATCGGCGCGTTCCCACTCGACCGCGGCTGGGACATGGCGACCCTGTTCGACACGAACCCGGACCGCCTCGGGGCCACCCACGCCCGCGAAGGCGGATTCCTGAGAGATGGGACCGACTTCGACGCAGCGTTCTTCGGTATCTCGCCGCGTGAGGCGGTGGCGATGGACCCGCAGCAGCGGCTGCTGCTGGAGACCGCGTGGGAGGCGATCGAATCCGCGGGCATCGCCCCGGACTCCCTGAAGGGCTCGGCGACCGGCGTCTTCGCCGGCACCACCAGCCAGGACTACGCCACTCTCGCGACGACCAATCCCACCGCCACGGCGGGCTACGGCCTCACCGGCGCGGTGGCCAGCGTGCTCTCCGGCCGGATCGCCTACGCACTGGGCCTGGAGGGCCCGGCGATCACCGTGGATACGGCGTGCTCGTCGTCGCTGGTGGCGCTGCACCTCGCGACCCAGGCGCTCCGGCGCGGCGAATGCTCCCTGGCGCTCGCCGGCGGGGTCACCTTCATGTCCACGCCCGGGGTGTTCACCGAGTTCTCGCGTCAGGGCGGGCTGGCGGCCGATGGCCGATGCAAGCCGTTCGCGGGTGCGGCGGACGGCACGGGCTGGGGCGAAGGTGTGGGCCTGGTCCTGGTCGAACGTCTTTCGGATGCCCTGCGCAACGGGCACGAGGTGCTGGCGGTGGTGCGGGGTTCGGCGGTGAACCAGGACGGTGCCTCCAACGGCCTGACCGCGCCCAACGGCCCCTCCCAGCAGCGGGTGATCCGGACCGCGCTGGCCGACGCGGGAATCGACGCAGGCGACGTCGACGCCGTGGAGGCGCACGGCACGGGCACCACCCTCGGCGACCCCATCGAAGCCCATGCCCTCCTCGCCACCTACGGCAAGGGCCGATCGAGCGACCGGCCACTCAGGCTGGGGTCGGTGAAGTCCAACATCGGCCACACCCAGGCCGCCTCCGGCATCGCCGGCGTCATCAAAATGGTCATGGCCCTGCGCCACCGCACGCTGCCCGCCACATTGCACGTCGACGAGCCGACACCGGAGGTCGACTGGTCGGCGGGATCGGTGTCACTGCTCACCGAGCCGGTGGAGTGGCCGGACGGCGACCGCCCGCGCCGCGCCGGCGTCTCCTCCTTCGGCATCAGCGGCACCAACGCCCACGTGATCCTGGAACAAGCGCCGGTGCCGGCCACTGCGGGCGGCCGACCGTCACCGGACACCAGAATGGGCGGTGCCGACCTGGAGCCCGTCGTTTCAGGCGACACCGTGCCGTGGATCCTCTCGGCCAAGTCGCCGGCGGCGCTGCACGGCCAGGCGGAAAAGCTGCTCGCGGCAGTAGCGACGAGGCCGGACGCCTCCCCCGCGGACGTCGCCTGGTCACTCGCGCACACCCGCACCCGGTTCGACCACCGCGCCGTCATATCCGGCACCGGCCGCGACGAACTGCTGAACGGCCTCGCCGCCCTCGCCCAAGGGAAGAGCTCGTCGCTGCTGACCTCGGGGCACGCTCCCGGCTCACCCCGCGTGGTGATGGTGTTCCCCGGCCAAGGCGCCCAGTGGCCCGCGATGGCCCGCGAACTCCACGCCTGCTCACCGGCCTTCGCCGAGGCGTTCGACGCCTGTGCCGCGGCGATCACGCCCTGGGTGGAATGGGATCCGCGCCACCTGGTGACCGGTGAGGATCTCGATCTGAACCGGGTGGACGTCGTGCAACCCGCGCTGTTCGCGGTCATGGTGTCGCTGGCCCGGCTGTGGGGCGCGGTCGGCGTCGAGCCCGCGGCGGTCATCGGCCACTCCCAAGGCGAGATCGCCGCCGCCCACATCGCCGGCGCCCTCTCCCTCGACGACGCCGCACGCACCGTCGCACTCCGCAGCCAGGCGCTCCGCGAACTCTCCGGCCTCGGCGGCATGCTGTCGGTCCCCCTGCCCGAGCACGAGGCCACCCGGCATCTCCACCGCCACCCCGGGCTGGGCATCGCGGCCGTCAACGGCCCGAACCACGTGGTCGTCTCCGGCGACGCCGGACCCCTCGCCCGACTCCACGAGGAGCTGACCGAGGCGGGCGTGCGCTCACGCATGGTCCCGGTCGACTACGCCTCCCACAGCCCCCACGTCGAACACGTCCGCGAACGCATCCTGGCCGACCTCGCCGCGATCACCCCGCGCTCGTCAGAGGTGCCCCTCTACTCCACCCTCACCGGCAACCCCCTGGACACGGCCGAACTCACGGCCGAGTACTGGTACCGCAACCTGCGCGAACCCGTCCGCTTCCAGCAGGCCCAGGAAACCGCCCTGACAGCCGGCAACACCCTGTTCATCGAGGTCAGCCCGCACCCCGTCCTGCTCCCCGCCATGACCGACACCACCACCGACAGCGGCCGCTCCGCCGTCACCGGCACCCTGCGCCGCGACGAACCCGCTGCGGCGGGGTTCATCCGAGCGGTCGGCCAGGCCCACGCCCACGGCGCGGACGTCGACTGGTCCACCATCCTGGGCACCGGCGCTCCGGTACCGCTCCCCACCTACGCCTTCGACCGCGAACGGTTCTGGATCGAACCCGCACCAGGCGCCGCCGCCGACGTGGCGGGCGCGGGCATCACCCCCACCGGCCACCCCCTGCTGGGCGCCATGGTGGAGGCGCCCGACGGCACCGCCACGTTCACCGCCCGCCTGTCCCTGGGCACTCACCCATGGCTGGCGGACCACACCGTCTCAGGCACCACCGTCATCCCGGGCACCGCCATCCTGGAGATGGCCGGCCGCGCAGGCGACCACTTCCAGTGCGACCACATCGGCGAACTCGTCCTCCACACCCCCATGGTGCTGCCCGAACACCACGCCATCCACGTCCGCGTGGCTATCGGCGCATCCGGCCCCCGGGGCGAACGCGACGTCACCGTCCACTCACGGCCCGAGCCCGCCGCACACACCGGCCCCGCCGAATGGACCCTCCACGCCACCGGCGAGCTGACCTCCGAGCCGCCCGCCGAGGTCGAGGCGCTAGGCCAGTGGCCGCCCCTGGGCGCCGCTCCGGTCGACGTGGACACGGTCCATGCGCGCCTGGCCGCAGAGGAGATGGTGTACGGACCGGCGTTCCGAGGGCTGCGGTCCGTGTGGCACCGCGGACGGGAGATCTTCGCCGAGGTCGAACTCCCCGCCGACCACCATGCCGCCGCGGACGCGTTCCTCCTGCACCCGGCGCTCCTCGACGCCGCGCTACAGGCTCTCGCCGCGGCCGACGGGGTCGAGATCGGGCTGCCGTTCCTCTGGTCCGGCGTGCGGGTACCG
Source organism: Nocardiopsis mangrovi (assembly GCF_042653925.1). Taxonomy (NCBI): domain Bacteria; kingdom Bacillati; phylum Actinomycetota; class Actinomycetes; order Streptosporangiales; family Nocardiopsidaceae; genus Nocardiopsis; species Nocardiopsis mangrovi. The sequence continues at coordinate 63,532 of NZ_JBHSFQ010000007.1, read as the reverse complement.
GCGGTGGGGGCGACGGCGGTGCGGGCACGGATCGTCCTGCTGGGCGAGGACACCGTCGCGGTCTCGGTGTTCGACGCCGAGGGCGGGCCGGTCGCAAGCGTGGACGCGCTGACGCTGCGTCCCCTGTCCTCCTCGGCGATCGCCGCTGCGGCGGCCACGGGGCAGGGCTCGCTGTTCACCGTGGACTGGGTGCCGGCCGCGCCCGCCGTTCCGGTCCCGGTCTCGACCTGGGCCGTTCTGGGCGACCCCGCGATCGACGCCGCGCTGCGCGAGCACGGCGTCTCCGCCGGTTCGGCGGCCGACCTCGACGCCCTGCTCGACGGACTCGGGGAGGCGTCAGCGCCGGACGTCGTCGTATGGACCCCTCCGGCCCCTGCGGCGGACGTGGTTCCAGCCGTCCACGCAACCGCCGCGGCCGCGCTCACACTGGTGCGGCGGTGGCTCGCGGAGCCGAGGACGGCCTGTTCGAGGCTGGTCGTGCTCACCCGGGGCGGGGTGGTCGCACGAGACGGCGAGACCCCGGACCTGGCGGCCGCGTCGCTCTGGGGGATGCTGCGCTCCGCGCAGTCGGAGCACCCCGGCAGGTTCGTCCTGGTCGACCTCGACCGCCGCGATGACCGCATCGGCCATGCCGTCCTCTCGGCCCACGCCACCGCCGTCGCCGCCGACGAGCCCCAGATCGCGGTGCGCGAGGAAGGGATTCTCGTCCCGCGTGCGACCCGCGTGGCCGCGCGCACGCCGGAGGTCTCCCCGTGGCGGGACTGGTCGTCCGGGACCCTGCTCGTCACGGGAGCCTCGGGCCGGCTCGGCGGGCTGGTGGCCCGGCACGCCGCCGAAGCGGGCGTCGGGCACCTGCTGCTGCTCAGTCGACGCCCTGCCGATGAGTTGGGTGCCGACCTGGTCGCGCGCGGGACCCCCGTGACGGTCGTCGCCTGCGACGCCGCGGACCGTACCGCCGTAGCCGCGGCGCTGGACGCTCTGCCCGAGGAATTCCCCCTGCGGGCGGTCGTCCACGCGGCCGGGGTGCTCGACGACGGCGTGGTCGAGTCGCTGACTCCCGAGCGCGTCGCCGCGGTGCTGCGGCCGAAGGTCGACGCGGCGTGGAACCTGCACGAGCTGACCCGCGACCGCGATCTGGACGCGTTCGTGCTGTTCTCCTCCTTCTCGGGGGTCACCGGTGTCGCGGGACAGTCGGGCTACGCCGCGGCCAACACGTTCCTCGACGCGCTGGCGCCGTACCGGCGGGCCCGGACGCTCCCCGCCGTGTCGCTCGCGTGGGGACTGTGGGAAAGCGGCAGCGGCATGACCGGGCACCTGGACTCGGCCGACCTGGAGCGGGTGGGCCGCATCGGGGTGCGGGGCCTGCCGGACGCACAGGGACTCGATCTGCTGGACGCGGCTCTCGCCCGTGACGACGCCCTGCTCGTCCCGGTGCGCATGGACCTCGCCGCGCTCGGCTCCCAAGAGGCCGGGCTTGCGCCCCTGTGGCGGTCGCAGGCCGGGAACAGGCCGCGCCGCTCCGCGGCCCGGGTCGCCGAGACGGGCCTGGCACACCGGCTGGCCGCGCTGTCGGGGTCGGAGCGGCGCAGCGCGGTGGAGGAGCTGGTGCTGGCCGAGGCCACCGCCGTGCTCGGCCATAGCGACCCGAACGCGTTGTCCGGGGACCGCGCCTTCCGCGAGCTGGGCTTCGACTCGCTGACCGCCGTCGAGCTGCGCAACCGGATCAACGCGCTCGCGGACCTGCGGCTGCCCGCGTCGGCCGTCTTCGACCACCCGACGCCGAACGCGCTGGCCGCGCAGGTACTGGAACAGCTCACCGGCGACACCGCGCGCCGCGTCGAAACCGTTGCCTCCGGCGACGGTGACGAGCCGGTTGTCATCGTGGGCATCGGCTGCCGGTTTCCCGGCGGCGTCGCGTCGCCGGATGACCTGTGGCGGCTGGTGGACGAGGGCGGTGACGCCATCGGCGGGTTCCCCACCGATCGGGCGTGGCCGGTGCGGGCTCCGGACGGCGGTCCGGCGTTCGCCCGGAAGGGGGGCTTCCTCCACGACGGCCTCGCGTTCGACCCCGGCTTCTTCGGCATCTCGCCGCGTGAGGCGGTGGCGATGGACCCGCAGCAGCGGCTGCTGCTGGAGACCGCGTGGGAGGCGGTCGAATCCGCGGGCATCGCACCCGACGCGCTGAAGGGCACACGGACCGGTGTGTTCGCCGGAGTGATGTACCACGACTACGGGTCCTGGCTCGCGGAGGTCCCCGAGGAGCTGAAGGGCTTCCTCGCCAACGGCAGTGCGGGCAGCGTCGCCACCGGCCGGGTCTCCTACGAACTCGGCTTCGAGGGCCCGGCGCTGACCGTGGACACGGCGTGCTCGTCGTCGCTGGTCGCCCTCCACCTCGCGGCGCAGGCGCTGCGGCGGGGCGAGTGCGACTACGCGCTCGCCGGAGGCGTCACCTTCATGTCCACGCCCGGCGTGTTCGACGAATTCTCACGTCAGCAAGGGCTGGCAGCCGACGGCAGGTGCAAGCCGTTCGCGGGTGCGGCCGACGGCACGGGCTTCAGTGAGGGCGTGGGCCTAGTCCTGGTCGAGCGGCTCTCCGACGCCCGGCGCAACGGCCACGACGTACTCGCGGTGGTACGCGGCTCGGCGGTCAACCAGGACGGCGCCTCCAACGGCCTGACCGCACCCAACGGCCCCTCCCAGCAACGCGTGATCCGCAGCGCGCTGGCCGACGCAAGCCTGACCCCCGGCGACGTCGACGCCGTCGAAGCACACGGCACCGGCACCACCCTCGGCGACCCCATTGAAGCCCAAGCCCTCCTCGCCACCTACGGCGAGGGCCGCTCCGCCGACCGGCCACTGCACCTGGGCTCCATCAAATCCAACATCGGCCACGCCCAGGCCGCCGCCGGCATCGCCGGCGTCATCAAAATGGTCATGGCCCTGCGCCACGGCCGGATACCGAAATCCCTCCACATCGACGAGCCCTCACCGGCCGTCGACTGGTCCGTAGGCGCGGTATCCCTGCTGACCGGTCCGGTGGAGTGGCCGGACGGCGACCGCCCGCGCCGCGCCGGCGTCTCCTCCTTCGGCATCAGCGGCACCAACGCCCACCTGATCCTGGAGCAGGCGCCCGCCGCGCAAGCCGCCGAGGAGGACGGCACCGTCCCGGAGCCCGCCGTGCCCGGCGCTCCGGTGCCGTGGGTGCTATCGGCGAAGTCGCCAGAGGCGTTGCGCGGCCAGGCGGAGAAGCTGCTCGCGTCGGTGGCACTGCGGCCGGATGCCCCTCTCGCGGACACGGCGTGGTCGCTGGCGCAGACCCGCACCCGTTTCGACCACCGCGCCGTGGTGACCGGCTCCACCCTGCCCGAGTTGAGGGACGGACTCGCCGCGCTCGCCGAAGGCGACCGCCCGGCGCACCTCGTCTCCGGCACCGTCGTCCCCTCCCCCCGCGTGGTGATGGTGTTCCCCGGCCAAGGCGCCCAATGGCCCGCGATGGCCCGCGAGCTCTACGCCTCCGCTCCGGCGTTCACCGAGGCGTTCGACGCCTGTGCCGCCGCCATCTCGTCCTGGACCGACTGGAACCCCCACGACCTGGTCTGCGACCGGGACGTGGACCTGAACCGGGTGGACGTCGTGCAACCCGCGCTGTTCGCGGTCATGGTGTCGCTGGCCCGGCTGTGGGGCGCGGTCGGCGTCGAGCCCGCGGCGGTCATCGGCCACTCCCAAGGCGAGATCGCCGCCGCCCACATCGCCGGAGCCCTCTCCCTCGACGACGCCGCACGCACCGTCGCGCTCCGCAGCCGGGCGCTCCGCGAACTCTCCGGCCTCGGCGGCATGCTGTCGGTCCCCCTCCCGGAGAGGGAGATCGCCGCCCACCTCGATTCCCGTCCCGGGCTGGGCATCGCGGCCGTCAACGGCCCGGGCCACGTGGTCGTCTCCGGCGACGCCGGACCGCTGAACGAGCTGCACGAGGAGCTGACCGAGGCGGGCGTGCGCTCACGCATGGTCCCGGTCGACTACGCCTCCCACAGCCCCCACATCGACCGGATACGTGAGCGGGTCCTCGCCGACCTGGGACCGATCCGGCCCCGTTCTTCTCACATCCGCTTCTTCTCCACCCTCACCGGCGACCTCCTGGACACGACCGAGCTGACAGCGGAGTACTGGTCGCGCAACCTGCGCGAACCCGTCCGCTTCCAGCAGGCCCAGGAAACCGCCCTCGCCGGCGGTCACGGCGTTTTCATCGAGGTCAGCCCGCACCCCGTCCTGCTCCCCGCCATGACCGACACCATCACCGACAGCGGCCGCCGCGCCGCCGTCACCGGCACCCTGCGCCGCGACGAACCCGCCGCCGAACGGTTCGTCCAAGCCGTAGCGCGGGCGCACGTGGCCGGTGTCGACGTGGACTGGGCGGCCGTGCTCGGTTCCGGGCGTCCGGTGCGGCTGCCCACCTACGCCTTCGACCGCGAACGCTTCTGGATCGAACCCGCGCCCGGCGCCACCGCCGACGTCACAGGCGCCGGCATCACCCCCACCGGCCACCCGCTCCTGGGCGCCAGGGTCGACGCACCCGACGACACCACCACCTTCACCGCCCGCCTCTCCCCGACCACCCACCCATGGCTCACCGACCACACCGTCACCGGAACCACCGTCATCCCCGGCACCGCCATCACCGAAATGGCCATCCACGCGGGCGACCACCACGGCTGCGACCACCTCGGCGAACTCGTCCTCCAAGCGCCCATGGTGCTGCCCGACGACCAGGCCATCCACATCCGCGTCGCCCTCGGCGCGCCCACCGCCGAGGGCGAACGCGAGGTGACGGTCCACTCACGGCCCGAACCCGCCACACCCGCTCACCACACCGACTGGACGCTCCACGCGGCCGGCGTCGTGGCCCCCGCCCCGCCCACCGAGATCACGGCCCTGGACCACTGGCCCCCCACGGACGCCCACCCCATCGACGTCGCCGACGTCTACGCCCGGCTGGCCGAGCGGGAACTCCGCTACGGCCCCGTGTTCCAGGGGCTGCGCTCGGCCTGGCGCAAAGGACGGGAGCTCTACGCCGAAGTCGGCCTCTCCGCCGACCAGCACCGGGCGGCGGACGCGTTCCTACTGCACCCCGCGCTGCTCGACGCCGCATTGCACGCCCTGGTGGCCGCGGGAGACGGCGGAGAGGAGTTCACCGTCGGGCTGCCGTTCTCCTGGTCGGGCGTGCGGATCCTGGCAGCGGGCGCGACCGCGGTGCGGGCGCGCATCGTCCTGCTGGGAGAGGACACCGTCGCGGTCTCGGTGTTCGATGCCGAGGGCGGGCCGGTCGCGACCGTGGACTCCCTCACACTGCGCCCTCTGTCCGACGCGCGGATCACCGCCGCCGGACACGACCGGCAGGACTCGCTGTTCACCGTGGACTGGGTGCACGCCGATGCGGGCGGGCCGGACCGGTCGCTCTCCTGGGCCGTCCTGGAACCCGAGGACCGGATCGGCACCGCACTGCGTGACAGCGGTGTGGACGCGGAGTCGGTGACGGACCTCGATGCGCTCTTCGCCGCCCTCGGCACCGGCACCGTGCCGGACGTCGTCGTCTGGCCGCACCGCTCCACCTCGGCGCCGGACGTCGCCGCCGCCGTCCGCACGGGGCTCGCCGAAGCGCTCGCGCTGGCACAGCGATGGCTGTCCGAACCCCGGCTCGCCCGGTCACGGCTGCTGGTCCTCACGCGAGACGGCGTCACGGCCCGCGATGACGACCCGGCCGACCTGGAGGCCGCGCCGCTGTGGGGGATGCTGCGCTCCGCACAGGCCGAGCACCCCGACCGGTTGCTTCTGGTCGACGCCCGCACCGAAGACCTGGCCCGGCTGCCCTCCGCCGTCGCGGCCGGGGAACCCCAGGTGGCGCTGCGCGGCGACGACGTCCTGGTGCCGCGCCTGGTCCGGGCCGCGCCGGCCGCCGGGCCGGCGCTCCCCGCGGGCTCCGGCTGGCGGCTCGGCGTGCACCGTACCGGCACCATCGACGGCCTCGACGCCGTTGCCAACGACGCCGCCGACCGGCCGCTGGCACCCGACGAGGTCCGCATCCGCGTGCACACCGCGGGGCTGAACTTCCGCGACGTGCTGGTGACGCTCGACATGCGCGGCGGCGAGACGGACATGGGCAGCGAGGGCGCGGGCGTCGTGACGGAGACGGGCGCGGATGTCTCCGGTCTGCGCGTCGGGGACCGGGTGCTGGGCCTGCTCGACGACGCGTTCGGCCCGGTGGCCGTCGCCGACCCGAGGTTGCTGGTGCGCCTGCCCGACGGCTGGTCGTTCACCGACGCCGCGGCCGTGCCCGTCGCCTTCCTGACCGCCTACTACGGTCTGCGGGACCTCGCCGCGCTGAAGCCCGGCGAGAGGGTCCTCGTGCACGCGGGCGCCGGCGGCGTCGGCATGGCCGCCGTACAACTGGCCCGGCACTTCGGCGCCGAGGTGTTCGCGACGGCGAGCGAGGCCAAATGGGACGCGCTGCGGGCCATGGGCCTGCCGGATACCCATATCGCCTCCTCGCGCACGCTGGACTTCGAGCACGAGTTCCTCCTCGCCACCGGCGGAAGGGGCGTCGATGTGGTGCTCGACTCGCTGACCGGCCGGTTCGTCGACGCGTCGCTGCGGCTCCTGCCGCGCGGCGGCCGGTTCATCGAGATCGGCAAGCGCGACATCCGCGACGCCGACGAGGTGGCCGCGGCCTGTCCCGGAGTGGCCTACCGGGCGTTCGACCTGATGGAGGCCGGTCCGGAGCGCATCGGGGAGATGCTGGCCGAGCTCATGGCCCTCTTCGAGAGCGGCGCGGTGGAACCGCTTCCGGTCCGCGCGTGGCCGGCGCGCCGGGCGCGCGAGGCGTTCCGGCACCTCGCCCAGGCCCGCCATGTCGGCAAGGTGGTGCTCACCCTGCCCGAGCCTCCGCTGTCGTCCGGCACCGTACTGGTGACCGGCGGTACGGGCCACTTGGGTGGTGTGGTGGCGCGGCACGCCGCCGCCTCCGGGGCCGCGCACGTGGTGGTGGTCGGCCGTCGCGGAGGCGGCGCCCCCGGCGCGGACGAGCTGTTCGCGGACCTGACGGCCTTGGGTGCGCGGGTGACCTTCGCCGCCTGCGACGCGGCCGACCGCGACGCGCTGACCGCCGTCATCCGGGACATCCCCGCGGACCTGCCGCTGCGATCCGTGGTCCACGCCGCCGGAGTCCTCGACGACGGCGTACTGGAATCGCTGACGCCCGAGCGGATCGACACGGTCCTGCGTCCCAAGGTGCACGCCGCCTGGAATCTGCACGAACTCACCCGCCACCACGAGCTCGACGCGTTCGTGCTGTTCTCGTCGGCCGCGGGCATCACCGGGAACGCCGGGCAGGCGGGCTACGCGGCGGCGAACGTCTTCCTCGACGCGCTGGCCCTGCACCGCCGGGGGCTGAACCTGCCCGGCGTGTCGCTGGCGTGGGGGCTGTGGGAGCGGAGCAGCGGCATGACGGGCCACTTGGGGCGGACGGACCTGGCCCGGATGGCGCGGACGGGTGTCCTCGGGCTGACCGACGAGCACGGCGTCGCCCTGCTCGACACCGCTCTGGGACTCGACCTTCCCGTGGCGGTCCCGCTGCGCCTCGATGCCGCGGCGCTGGGCGCATCGGATCCGGCCCCGCTGTGGCGGTCGCTGATCCGCACGCCCGCGCGCCGCGCGGTACGGGCGGCCGCGACACAGGCCCGGGGAGGGCTGGCCGACCGGCTGGCCCCGCTGGCGGCTGAGGAGCGCTCGCGGGTGCTCGCCGATGCGGTGCGGGCCGAAGCGGCCGCGGTCCTGGGCCACGGCGACGGGCGCACGCTGGGCGAGGACCGCCCCTTCCGCGACCTCGGATTCGACTCCCTCACCGCGGTCGAGCTGCGCAACCGGCTGAACGCGCTGACGGGCGTCGGGCTCACCGCGACCGCCGTGTTCGACTACCCGACCGTCGCCGCGCTGGCCCGGCACCTGCTCGCCGCGATGCTGCCCGACGGCGGCGGGACCGAACCGGTGGGCGCCGCCGCCGACGACGACGACGCGCTGCGCCGCCGGATCGACTCCATCCCGATCGCGCGCCTTCGCGAGTCCGGCTTGCTGGACGGCCTGGTGCGGCTCGCGGAGCCGACGTCCTCACCTGTTCCCGCCGCGGCCGACACGAGCGCGGACATCGACGACATGGACATCGCCGCGCTGGTCCGGGCGGCGTCCGCGCTGGAGGAGTGAGTCGAATCATGAGCGGCAACGACACATCGGTCGAGTCGATCGTCGGGGCTCTGCGCTCGTCGCTCCGCAAGAACAGCCGGCTGGCCGAGGAGAACGATCGGCTGCGATCCGCGCTGTCGGAGCCGATCGCGATCGTGGGCATCGGGTGCCGCTTCCCCGGCGGTGTGCGCTCGCCCGAAGACCTGTGGCGGCTGCTCGCCGACGGTACCGACGCGATCGGCGCGTTCCCGGCGGACCGCAACTGGAACACGGCCGGCGAAACCGCGGGGTCCTACGCCCGTGTGGGCGGTTTCCTGCACGACGGCCACGGGTTCGACGCGGACTTCTTCGGCATCTCCCCGCGCGAGGCCGCGGCCATGGACCCCCAGCAGCGGCTGCTGCTGGAGACCGCGTGGGAGACGATCGAGTCCGCCGGCATCGCACCCGACTCCCTGAAGGGATCGCGGACCGGCGTCTTCGCCGGAACCACCAGCCAGGACTACGCCGAGGTCACCGCGTCCAACCCCGATGCCGCGGCCGGGTTCGGGCTGACCGGCGCGGTGGCCAGCGTGCTCTCCGGCCGGATCGCCTACGCGCTGGGCCTGGAGGGCCCCGCCGTCACCATCGACACCGCCTGTTCGTCGTCGCTGGTGGCACTGCACTTGGCCGTGCAGGCGCTGCGCCGCGGCGAGTGCGACTACGCGCTCGCCGGGGGCGCCACCTTCATGTCCACCCCGGTCGTGTTCGCCGAGTTCTCGCAGCAGGGCGGCCTGGCGGCCGACGGGAGATGCAAGCCGTTCGCGGGCGCGGCCGACGGCACCGGCTGGGGCGAAGGCGCGGGCCTGCTCCTGGTGGAGCGGTTGTCCGATGCCCGCCGCAACGGCCACGACGTACTCGCGGTGGTACGCGGTTCGGCGGTCAACCAGGACGGTGCGTCGAACGGACTGACCGCACCCAACGGCCCCTCACAGCAGCGGGTGATCCGCAGCGCGCTGGCCGACGCCGGACTGACCCCCGGCGACGTCGACGCCGTCGAAGCGCACGGCACCGGCACCACCCTCGGCGACCCCATCGAAGCCCACGCCCTCCTCGCCACTTATGGGGACGACCGGCCGGCCGACCGGCCCCTGCACCTCGGGTCCGTCAAATCCAACATCGGCCACACCCAGGCCGCCGCTGGTGTCGCCGGCGTCATCAAAATGGTCATGGCCCTGCGCCACAACGAACTGCCGGCCACATTGCACGTCGACGAACCCACGCCCAAGGTCGACTGGTCCTCGGGAGCACTGTCGCTGCTGACCGACCGGGTGGAGTGGCCGGACGGCGACCGCCCCCGCCGCGCCGGCGTCTCCTCCTTCGGCATCAGCGGCACCAACGCCCACGTGGTCCTCGAACAGCCCCCGGTAGCGGACGCTGCGGGTGAAGAGCCTCCGCCGGAGGCACCGGAGGCCCCCTCGATCGAGGCCGCCGCGGTGCCATGGGTTCTCTCGGCCAAGTCCGCGGAGTCGCTGCGGGGACAGGCCGAGCGGCTGCTCGCCTCGGAACGCGACCGAGCAGACGTCCCGGCCGTCGACGTGGGGTGGTCGCTGGCCGCCACCCGCGCCCGGTTCGACCACCGCGCCGTGGTGACCGGCTCGACCCGCGCCGAACTGCTGGACGGTCTCTCCACCGTGGCTGAGGGACGCGGATCGGCCGTGGCGGCTTCGGGCCGGGCCGAGCCCGGCGGCGTCGCCCTGGTGTTCTCCGGACAGGGCGCCCAGTGGCCCGGCATGACCCGCGGCCTCTACGAGGGGTCGGCGGCATACCGGAAGGCGTTCGACGAGGTGTGCGCCATCCTCGACCCGCTACTACCGGGATCGCTGGCACAGGTGGTGTTCGCCGCGGAGGGCACTCCGCAGGCGGCCCGGCTGGACCGCACGGACTTCACCCAGCCCGCCCTGTTCGCCGTCGAGGTGGCACTGCACGCGCTGGTGAGCTCATGCGGTGTGCGCGCGGACGTGCTGGCCGGGCATTCGGTCGGCGAGATCGCCGCCGCGTGGGCCGCGGGAGTGCTGTCGCTGCGGGACGCGTCCGTCCTCGTCGCGGCGCGCGGCCGTCTCATGCAGGCGTTGCCGGGCGACGGCGCCATGGTGTCGCTCGAGGCCGACGAGGCCGATGCCCTGCGACTGCTCGACGGCCTGGCGGACGTCGGCATCGGCGCGGTCAACGGACCCGCCTCGGTGGTCGTATCGGGTGCCGCCGCGGGCATGGACGTGGTGGAGGAACGGGCCCGCGAGTCCGGGGTGAAATCGACCAGGCTGCGGGTGGGGCACGGCTTCCACTCGCCGTTGATGGACCCGATGCTCGACGAGTTCGCCGCCGTGCTGCGCACGTTGGAGTTCCGGCCACCGCGCACCCGCATGGTCTCGGCGGTGACCGGCGGGGTCCTCGGCGACGAGGTCGCCTCCCCGCACTACTGGGTGCGCCACGCCCGCGAGACCGTGCGTTACCACGACGCCCTGGGCGCCCTGGCGGCCGAGGGTGTCCGGACCCTGGTCGAGGTCGGGCCGGACGGCGTCCTCTCCGGGCTGCCGCGCCCCTCGGATGTGGCGGCCGTTCCACTGATGCGCCGCCCCCGCGCCGCGGAGGCGGCCGTGCCCGAGCCCACCCGTTTCCTTCGCGCCCTCGCCCAGGCCCACACCCACGGGGTCGACGTCGACTGGCGGACGCTCCTCGTCGAGGGCCGGAAGGTCACGCTGCCGACGTACGCCTTCGACCGCAAGAGGTTCTGGATCGACCCGATGGCGGCGCGTCCCGCCGAGGACACCGCCGACGCGGAGCTGTGGCATCTGGTCGAGAGCGGCGACGTCGACGCGGTCGCCCGTGCGCTGGACGTCGGCGACGAGGTCGACGTCGCAGGGCTGGTACCGGCGCTCTCGTCGTGGCGACGCCGGCGACGCTTCGAGGACGAGGTGCGTTCGTGGCGCCACCAGGTGTCCTGGACCCCGGTGACGGCCTCCGGCGGTGTCGCCGGTGAACGGTGGCTGGTCGTGATGTCCGCGGGCTCGGCCGCTCCGGATCTGACGGCGGCGCTGGCCGGCGGCGGGGCACGTGTGGTGGAGTGCGCGCTCGACGGCGCCGTCGCGGACAGGTCGGTGCTGGCCGCGCGGTTGGCCGAAGCCGCCGGTGCCGAGCCGGTCGACGGCGTCGTGTCGCTGCTGCCACTGGCTGAGGACCGCGATGCGGCCGACTCGGCGGTGCTGGTGCAGGCCCTCGGGGACGCGGGGGTCGGCGGCAGGCTGTGGTGCGTCACGCAGGGCGCCGTCTCGGCCGGAACAGTGGTGTCCGCACCTCAGCAGACCACGGTCTGGGGCCTGGGCCGGGTCGTCGCACTCGAACACCCGGAGCGCTGGGGCGGCCTGATCGACCTCCCGTCCCGCCCGGACGGGCGCACCCTCGACACACTCTGCGGCGTCCTGGGCGGCGACGAGGACCAACTCGCCCTACGCGGAGCAGGGGTGCTGGCGCGGCGCCTCGTCCGCGCCAACGCCCCAACCCAACGCCGGGGCTGGCGACCGCGCGGAACGGTGCTGCTCACCGGCGGCACCGGCGGCCTGGGCCGGCACCTCACCCGCTGGCTCCTGGACCAGGGCGCCCAACACGTCCTCATCATCAGCCGCCGCGGCCTCCAGGCCCCCGGAGCCTCCGAACTGCGAGCCGAGCACGGCGGCCGGGTGACCATCGTCGCCTGCGACGCCGCCGAACGCGACCAACTCGCCACCGCCCTCACCCACGCACCCCAGGACATCCCCCTGACGGCGGTCGTCCACGCCGCCGGCGTCGTCGGAGACGGCCCGGTGGACTCCTTGACGGCGCACGCCCTCGCGACGACGGCCAGGCCGAAGGCGACGGCGGCGTGGAACCTCCACGAACTGACCCGCGACATCGAGCTCGACGCGTTCGTCATGTTCTCCTCCGCCGCCGGGCTGGTCGGTGCCGGCGGTCTCGCCGCCTACGGTGCGGCGAACGCGTTCCTGGACGGATTCGCGGAGTACCGCCACGGTCTGGGACTACCCGCCACCGCGGTGGCGTGGGGCCCCTGGGCCGGCAGCGGCATGGCGGTCGACGCCGACGCGACGGAGGAGCTGCGGGCGCAGGGCATGCGGGCCATGGAGCCGGCCTCCGCCCTGGCGGCACTGCGCCAGGTCCTCGACACCGGACAGGTGACCGCCTATGTGGCGGACGCGGACTGGGACCGGTTCGCCGCCACCTTCACCATCGCCCGCCCAAGCGCCCTCTTCGACGAGCTGGTCACCACAGAGACGGCAGAGGACTCCCACGCACCGACGACGGCGTGGGCGGACATGCCCGAGGGAGACCGTGTCCGCGCCGCCCGGGAACTCGTGCGAACCGAAGCGGCGGCCGTCCTCGGCCACGCCGACGCCACCGCGGTCGACGACGACCGCCCTTTCCGCGACCTCGGGTTCGACTCACTGACGGCAGTGGAACTGCGCGACCGCATCGCCACACGCACCGGTCTCGACCTGCCCCCCGCCACCGTTTTCGACTACCCCACGGTGCCCGTGCTCGCCGGGCACATCATCGAACGGCTGGTCGGCGCGGTCGCGCCGGAGCCCGTGGACGAGGACCCGCGCACGCGGGAGATGGACGAGCCGGTCGCGATCGTCGGCGTCGGCTGCCGCTTCCCCGGCGGTGTGCGCTCACCCGAGGACCTGTGGCGGCTGGTGTCCGGTGGCAGCGACGCGATCGGCGCGTTCCCGACCGACCGAGGCTGGGACTCGTTGGGCCGGGCCGGGGACTTCTACGCCCGTGTGGGCGGTTTCCTCTACGACGGCCACGGGTTCGACGCGGACTTCTTCGGCATCTCCCCGCGCGAGGCCGCGGCCATGGACCCCCAGCAGCGGCTGCTGCTGGAGACCGCGTGGGAGGCCATCGAGTCCGCCGGTATCGCCCCGGACTCCCTCAAGGGCTCGGCGACCGGCGTCTTCGCCGGAACCACCAGCCAGGACTACGCCGAGGTCACCGCGTCCAACCCCGATGCCGCGGCCGGGTTCGGGCTGACCGGCGCGGTGGCCAGCGTGCTCTCCGGCCGGATCGCCTACGCGCTGGGCCTGGAGGGCCCCGCCTTGACGGTGGACACAGCGTGCTCCTCGTCGCTGGTGGCGCTACATCTGGCGGCTCAGGCGCTGCGGCGCGGGGAGTGCTCGTTGGCGCTGGCGGGCGGTGTGACGTTCATGTCCACACCCGGCGTGTTCGCGGAGTTCTCGCGTCAGGGCGGGCTGGCGGCGGACGGGCGGTGCAAGTCCTTCGCGGGCGCGGCCGACGGCACGGGCTGGGGCGAAGGTGTGGGTCTGCTCCTGGTGGAGCGGTTGTCCGATGCCCGCCGCAACGGGCATGACGTACTCGCGGTGGTGCGGGGCTCGGCGGTGAACCAGGACGGTGCGTCGAACGGACTGACCGCACCCAACGGCCCCTCACAGCAGCGGGTGATCCGCAGTGCGCTGGCCGATGCCGGACTGACCCCCGGCGACGTCGACGCCGTCGAAGCGCACGGCACCGGCACCACCCTCGGCGACCCCATCGAAGCCCACGCCCTCCTCGCCACCTACGGACACGACCGGCCGGCGGACCGCCCCCTTCTGCTGGGGTCGGTGAAGTCCAACATCGGCCACACCCAGGCCGCCGCCGGCATTGCCGGCGTCATCAAAATGGTCATGGCCCTGCGCCACGGCGAACTGCCGCCCACGCTGCACGCCGAGGCACCGACCTCGCGCGTGGACTGGTCGGCCGGTGGGCTTTCACTGCTGACCGAGCCGGTGGAGTGGCCGGACGGCGACCGCCCGCGCCGCGCCGGAGTGTCCTCCTTCGGCATCAGCGGCACCAACGCTCACGTGATCCTCGAACAGCCCCCGGTCCCGGCCGCCGTGAGCGAAGAGCCTGCCCCGGGGGTCTCCGCGATCGAGGCCGCCGCGGTGCCGTGGGTTCTCTCGGCCAAGACCCCCGCCGCCCTGCGAGACCAGGCGCAACGCCTCCTGTCGGTTCTCGACCGCCCCGACGTGTCCCTCACGGACGTCGCCTGGTCACTGGCGCGGACACGTGCCCGGTTCGACCACCGCGCGGTGGTCGTCGGGGCGGACCGGGCGGAACTGCTCGAAGGGCTCTCCGCGGTGGCGGAGGGCCGTACCTCGGCCCGGGTGGTATCGGGCCGGGCGACACCCGGCCGTGTGGGCCTGGTGTTCTCCGGCCAGGGCGCCCAATGGGCGGGAATGGCTCGGGGACTGTACGAAACCTCGCCGGTGTTCGCCGACGCGTTCAACGAAGTGTGCGCCGCCTTCGACGGGCTCCTCCCCCGCCCCCTCGCCGACGTGATCTTCGCCGAGAAGGGCACGCCCCAGGCGGCCCTGCTGGACCGGACGGACTTCACCCAGCCCGCCCTCTTCGCCGTCGAAGTCGCCCTCCACGCCTTGGCCCAGGCGTTCGGGGTGCGGCCCGATGTCCTGGCCGGGCACTCCATCGGGGAGATCAGCGCCGCCCACATCGCCGGCGTGCTCTCCCTCCAGGACGCCTGTACCCTCGTCGCCGCCCGCGGCCGGCTCATGGCACACCTCCCCAGCACAGGGGCGATGCTCTCCCTGGAAGCCGGTGAGGATCACGCATCCGAACTGGTCGACGGCCTAGCCGATGTCGGGATCGGGGCGGTCAACGGACCCGCCTCGGTGGTCGTATCGGGTGCCGTTGCGGGCGTCGAGGAGGTGGAGGCCCGCGCCCATGAAGCCGGGATCAGGGCGACCAGGCTGCGGGTGGGCCAGGGCTTCCACTCCCCGCTGATGGACCCCATGTTGGAGGAGTTCGCCGCCACCGTGGCGGAGCTGGACCTCCACCCCCCGACCATCCCTCTCGTCTCCACCGTGACCGGACGGACCCTCACCACCGAGGAAGCGACGTCACCCGGGTACTGGGTGCGCCACGCCCGCGACACCGTCCGCTACCACGACGCCGTGCAGACCATCGCCGCGGACGGCATCCGCACCCTCATCGAGATCGGCCCCGACAGCCCGCTCTCCGCCCTCACCGCCCACGACGACCTGGCCACCATCCCCCTCATGTGCCGCCCGCGCACATCCGAAGCCCCGGTACCCGAACCCGAACGGTTCACGCAGGCCCTGGCCAAGGCCCACACACGCGGCGTGGACGTCGACTGGGCGGCCCTACTCGGCTCCGGCCGCCGCGTGCCGCTGCCCACCTACGCCTTCGACCGCAAGCGCTACTGGATCGACCCCGTCGCGACGCCGAACGGCGTCGGTGAGGACGACGCGAGACTGTGGGACGCGGTCGACAGGGAGGACGCCAACGGTGTCGCACGGGTCCTGGATGCCGACCGATCCGACGTCTCAAAGCTCCTCCCCATGCTGTCCGATTGGCGACGCCGCCGTCTGCGGGAGAAGGAGACGCGTGCGTGGCGATACGGCGTGTCGTGGACCCCGGCGGCCGCGACCGGCGGTGTCGACGGCGGCCGGTGGCTGGTCGTCACGCCGGTAGGGCCCGGCGTGGAGGCGGACACGACGGTGCGCGGCTGTGTGGCGGCATTGGCCGGTCGCGCCGCGGAGGTACATGAGGTCGAAGCCGCCGCGGACAGGTCGGTGCTGGCCGCGCGGTTGGCCGAAGCCGCCGGTGCCGAGCCGGTCGACGGCGTCGTGTCGCTGCTCTCGCTCGGCGAAACCCGGGACGCGGCACACTTGGCGGTTCTGGTGCAGGCCCTCGGGGACGCGGGGGTCGGCGGCAGGCTGTGGTGCGTCACGCAGGGCGCCGTCTCGGCCGGAACAGTGGTGTCCGCACCTCAGCAGACCACGGTCTGGGGCCTGGGCCGGGTCGTCGCACTCGAACACCCCGAGCGCTGGGGCGGCCTGATCGACCTCCCGTCCCGCCCGGACGGGCGCACCCTCGACACACTCTGCGGCGCTCTGGGCGGCGACGAGGACCAACTCGCCCTACGCGGCGCCGGAGTCCTGGCCCGACGGCTCGTCCGCGCCAACGCCCCAACCCAACGCCAGGGCTGGCGACCCCGCGGAACGGTACTGCTCACCGGCGGCACCGGCGGCCTGGGCCACCACCTCACCCGCTGGCTCCTGGACCAGGGCGCCCAACACGTCCTCATCATCAGCCGCCGCGGCCTCCAAGCGCCCGGAGCCTCCGAACTGCGAGCCGAGCACGGCGGCCGGGTGACCATCGTCGCCTGCGACGCCGCCGAACGCGACCAACTCGCCACCGCCCTCACTCACATACCGCACGACGTCCCACTGACGGCGGTCGTCCACGCCGCCGGCGTCGTCGGAGAGGGCCCGGTCGAGACACTGTCGATCGACGACTTCAAGGTTCTCGCACGTCCGAAGGCGACAGCGGCGTGGAACCTGCACGACCTCACGCGGGGCCTGGATCTCGATGCGTTCGTCATGTTCTCCTCCGGCGCGGGGGTGGTCGGTGCGGGTGGCCTCGGGGCCTACGGTGCGGCGAACGCGTTCCTGGACGGATTCGCGGAGTACCGCCACGGTCTGGGACTACCCGCCACCGCGGTGGCGTGGGGCTCGTGGGCCGACAGCGGCATGGCGGTCGACGCCGATGCGACGGAGGAGCTGCGGGCGCAGGGCATGCGGGCCATGGCTCCGGCCTCCGCACTGGCGGCACTGCGCCAGGTCCTCGACACCGGACAGGTGACCGCCTACGTGGCCGACCTCGACCTGGACCGGTTCGCCGCCACCTTCACCATCGCCCGCCCCAACACCCTCTTCGACGAACTGGTCACCACAGAGACGGCGGAGGACTCCCCCGCACCGACGACGGCGTGGACCGAAATACCCGAGCGGGACCGTGTCCGCGCCGCCCGGGAACTCGTGCGAGCCGAGGCCGCGGCGGTCCTCGGCCACACCGACGCCACCGCGGTCGACGACGACCGCCCCTTCCGCGACCTTGGATTCGACTCACTGACAGCGGTGGAACTGCGCGACCGCATCGCCGCACGCACCGGACTCCGGCTCACCGCGGCCGCCGTCTTCGACCATCCGACCCCGGTCGTACTGGCGGGGCACCTGCTCTCCCGGCTCACCGATTCCGCTCCCGCGCCCACGGTGGCCGTATCGTCGCCGCCCGCGACGGAGGAACCGATCGCCATCGTGGGCATCGGCTGCCGTTACCCCGGCGGCGTCGGGTCGGCCGAGGACCTGTGGCGACTGGTGGCCGACGGTGTGGACGCCGTCGGCGCCTTTCCCACGGACCGGGGGTGGGCCGAGGCGGCGGACGGATCACATGTCCGTGTCGGCGGGTTCCTCTACGACGGCCACGAGTTCGACCCCGGATTCTTCGGCATGTCCCCGCGCGAGGCGGTGTCCACCGACCCGCAGCAGCGGCTGCTGCTGGAGACCGCGTGGGAGGCCATCGAGTCCGCGGGCATCGCACCCGACTCCCTGAAGGGCTCGGCGACCGGCGTCTTCACGGGCACGACGAATCAGGACTACGCCGAGGTCACCGCGTCCAACCCCGATGCCGCGGCCGGGTTCGGGCTGACCGGTTCGGTCGCCAGCGTGCTCTCCGGACGCGTCGCCTACGCCCTAGGACTGGAGGGCCCGGCGCTGACCGTGGACACGGCGTGCTCGTCGTCGCTGGTCGCCCTCCACCTCGCGGCGCAGGCGCTCCGGCGGGGCGAATGCACCCTCGCACTCGCCGGAGGCGTCACCTTCATGTCCACCCCGGTGGTGTTCACCGAGTTCCACCGGCAACAGGGATTGGCGGGGGACGGCCGGTGCAAGTCGTTCGCCGGGGGCGCCGACGGCACCGGGTTCAGTGAGGGTGTGGGCCTGGTCCTGGTGGAGCGGTTGTCCGATGCCCTGCGCAACGGGCATGAGGTGCTGGCGGTGGTGCGGGGTTCCGCGGTGAACCAGGACGGCGCCTCCAACGGCCTGACCGCGCCCAACGGCCCCTCCCAGCAACGCGTGATCCGCAGCGCGCTGGCCGACGCCGGACTCGACGACAGTGAGGTGGACGCCGTCGAAGCGCACGGCACCGGCACCACCCTCGGCGACCCCATTGAGGCCGAGGCGCTGCTGGCCACATATGGTCGCGGTCGGTCCGCCGACCGGCCGCTGCACCTGGGCTCGATCAAATCCAACATCGGGCACACCCAGGCCGCGGCCGGCGTCGCCGGCGTCATCAAGATGGTCATGGCCCTGCGCCACGGCCGGATACCCAAGTCCCTCCACATCGACGAGCCCTCACCGGGGGTCGACTGGTCGGCGGGATCGGTGTCGCTGCTGACCGGCCCGGTGGAGTGGCCGGACGGCGATCGCCCGCGCCGCGCCGGGGTGTCCTCCTTCGGCATCAGCGGCACCAACGCCCACCTGATCCTGGAGGAGCCTCCGGCCGCGGCGGTCCACACGGCGGATCCCGGGTGCGCGCCCGTGGTCGACCGGTCCGTGGTGCCGTGGGTCCTGTCCGCGAAGTCCGCGGAGTCGCTGCGCGGGCAGGGCGAACGCCTGCTCACCATGGTGATGCAGCGCCCGGAACTCCAACCCTCCGATGTGGGATGGTCGTTGACCGCCACGCGTGCCCGATTCGACCACCGCGCGGTGGTCGTCGGGGCGGACCGGGCGGAGCTACTGGAAGGGCTCTCCGCGGTGGCGGAAGGCCGTGCCTCGGCCCGGGTGGTATCAGGCCGGGCGACACCCGGCCGTGTGGGCCTGGTGTTCTCCGGCCAAGGCGCCCAATGGGCCGGTATGGCCCGAGGGCTCTATGAGAGCTCACCCGTGTTCGCCGACGCGTTCAACGACGTGTGCGCCGCCTTCGACGGCCTGCTCCCCCGCCCCCTCGCCGACGTGACCTTCGCCGGCGCGAACACGCCCCAGGCGGCCCTGCTGGACCGGACGGACTTCACCCAGCCCGCCCTGTTCGCCGTCGAGGTCGCCCTGCACGCCCTGGTTCAGGCGTGCGGGGTACGCCCCGACGTCCTGGCCGGACACTCCATCGGTGAGATCAGCGCCGCCCACATCGCGGGCGTGCTTTCACTCCGGGATGCCTGCACCCTCGTCGCCGCCCGCGGCCGACTCATGGCAGAGCTACCGAGCACCGGGGCGATGCTCTCTTTGGAGACGGACGAACCCTCCGCGACCGATCTCATCCACGACCTATCCGACATCGGGATCGGCGCGGTCAACGGCCCCGCCTCCGTCGTGGTCTCCGGCGACACCGCCGACATCGACGAAGTCCGGACCCGCGCGCTCACGGCCGGGATCAGGACGACGCGGCTGCGTGTGGGCCAAGGCTTCCACTCCCCGCTGATGGACCCCATGCTCGACGACTTCGCCGCCGTCGTCGCGGAACTGGACCTCCACGCCCCGAGCATCCCCCTCGTCTCCACCGTGACCGGGCGCAAGCTCACCACCGAGGAAGCGACGTCACCCCGGTACTGGGTGCGCCACGCCCGCGACACCGTCCGCTACCACGACGCCGTCCGGACCATCGCCGCAGACGGCATCCGCACCCTCATCGAAATCGGCCCGGACGGCGTCCTGTCCGCACTTCCGGGTGAGGCCCTGACACCGGTACCGGTGATGCGCCGCCCCCGGTCCTCCGAGGCCACCGTCCCGGAGCCGGAACGATTCGTCCAGGCGCTGGCCAAAGCACACGTCTCCGGAACCGACGTCGACTGGACCGCCGTGCTGGGATCCGGCCGCCCGGTGCCCCTGCCCACCTACGCCTTCCACCGCCGGCGCTACTGGATCGAGCCCGCCCCCGGCACGGCGGACGTGGCAGACGCCGGCCTGCTCTCCGCCGACCACCCACTGCTTGGTGCGGTGGTCGAGACGCCCGATGGGGTGATCTGCACGGGCCGTCTGTCCAGGGCCACCCACGCCTGGCTCGCCGACCACGCTGTCGCCGGATCGGTGGTGGTGCCGGGCACCGCCGTCGTCGAGATGGTGAGTCGTGCCGGGGACGAGGTGGGCTGCGGCCGGATCGGCGAACTGGTGCTCCAGGCACCCGTGATCGTGCCCGAACAGGGTGCGGTCCAGGTGAGGGTGGTCGTCGGTGCGCCCAACGAGGACGGCGAACGCGACGTCGCCCTCCACTCCCGCCCTGAATCCGCCCCTCACACCAAGCCCGGGGAGTGGACCGTCCATGCCACGGGCAGAGTGACCCCGGCAGTGGACGCCGTCGGCGCGCCGCTCGGCGAGTGGCCACCCGCGGACGCCGGCGAACTCGACCTCGACGGCCTCTACCCGAGGCTGGCGGCCGAGGGTCTGGTCTACGGGCCTGTATTCCAGGGGCTGCGCTCGGTGTGGCGGCGGGACGGGGAGATCTTCGCCGAGGTCGAACTGCCGACCGAGCAGCACGCCCTCGCCGACGATTTCCTGCTGCACCCGGCCCTGCTGGACGCGGCCCTGCACGCGCTCGTCGGCGCCGTCGAGGACGGTTCCGACACGAGTGCGCACCTTCCGTTCACGTGGTCGGGGGTGCGGGTGCGGGCCGTGGGAGCGACGGCACTGCGGGTGCGCATGGCGCTCCTCGGCGAGGGGACCGTGGCGATCGAGGTGTTCGACACCGCGGGCGAACCCGTCGCGGACGTCGAGGAGCTGACCCTGCGGCCTCTGTCGGGAACTTCGATCCCGGCCACGGACACGACGTGGCCGGACTCGATGTTCTCCGTGGACTGGATCGTCGCCGCCCCGGCGGACCGGGCTCCCTCGACCTGGGCGGTGCTGGGCGACGCCGATGAACTGGCCGGTCTCCTACGGGCGCAAGGAGTCGAAGCGGTCGCCGCGGCCGACGTGGACGCGCTACCGGTGGATTCGGACGGAACCGGGGCACCCGACGTGGTGGTGTGGCGGTGCCCGGGGACGGCGACCGGTGGGGTTCCCGCAGCTGCGCATGAGGCCGCTGCGGCTGCGCTGTCGACGGTGCGGAAATGGCTCGCCGAACCCCGCCTGGAAGGGTCCCGGCTGGCCGTGGTCACCCGCAACGCCGTCGCCGCACGTGAAGGCGAGGCACCCGACCTCACACTCGCTCCTGTCTGGGGGCTGGTGCGGTCCGCGCAGTCGGAGAACCCCGACCGCTTCGTCCTGGTCGACATCGACACCGACGGCGGGAATGCGCTCGTCGACGCCCTGGCGGCAGGCGAGCCGCAGGTGGCCGTACGCGATGGTGCGGTGCTGGTGCCACGGGTCGTGCCGTGGAACCGCGGAGACCGCCTGGCGCTCCCCGACGACCCGAATTGGCGGTTGGACGCGCACGGTCAAGGCACGATCGACGACCTGGCGGTCGTCGCCGACGCAGAACAGGACCGGCCGCTGCGGGAAGGCGAGGTCCGCGTCCGGCTGCGCGCCGCCGGGCTCAACTTCCGCGACGTGCTCATGGTGCTGGGCATGTACCCCGGCGAGATCAGCCTCGGCAGCGAAGGCGCCGGCATCGTGACCGAGACCGGACCCGGCGTCACCGCCCTCACGGCCGGCGACCGGGTCAGCGGTTATCTCAGCGACGCGTTCGGTCCGACGGTGATCGCCGACCACCGCATGCTGACACCCATCCCGGACAGCTGGTCATGGGCCCGTGCCGCGTCGATACCGATCGTCTCGGTCACGGCTCTGTGGGGTCTGCGTGATTTGGCGGGCTTGGCACGTGGGGAATCGGTGCTGATCCACGCGGGCGCGGGCGGTGTCGGCATGGCCGCGATCCAGATCGCCCGCCACCTCGGCGCAGAGGTCTTCGCGACGGCGAGCGAGGCCAAGTGGGACACCCTGCGGGAACTGGGCCTGGACGACGACCACATCGCCTCCTCACGCACCCTCGACTTCGAGGACGAGTTCCTCAAGACCACCGACAACCGCGGCGTCGACGTCGTCCTCAACTCCCTCTCCGGCGACTTCACCGACGCCTCACTCCGGCTCCTGCCCCGCGGCGGACGCTTCATCGAAATCGGCAAGCGCGACATCCGCGACCCCGAGAACGTCGCAGCCGCCCACCCCGGCGTGCGCTACCACGCCTTCGACAGCATCGACGCCGGCCCCGACCGCATCGGCCACATGCTCACCCAACTCATCGACCTCCACGAAACCGGCGCCCTGCGCCCCCTCCCCGTCCGGACGTGGCCCCTCACCCACGCCAAAGACGCCTTCCGCCACCTCAGCCAGGCCAAACACACCGGCAAACTCGTCCTCACCCTCCCCGAACCGCCTCTGTCGTCCGGCACCGTGCTGGTGACCGGCGGTACGGGCCACTTGGGTGGTGTGGTGGCCCGGCACGCCGCCGCCTCCGGGGCCGCGCACGTGCTGGTGGTCAGCCGCCGCGGCGCCGACGCCCCCGGCGCGGACGACCTGCGCGCGGACATCGCCGCCTCCGGTGCGCGGGTGACCTTCGCCGCCTGCGACGCGGCCGACCGCGACGCGCTGGCCGCCGTCCTCCGGGACATCCCCGCGGACCTGCCGCTGCGATCCGTGGTCCACGCGGCCGGCGTCCTCGACGACGGCCTCATCCCGGACCTCACCCCGGGCCGGTTGGCGGCGGTCATGCGGCCCAAAGTGGACGCCGCATGGCATCTGCACGAGCTCACCCGCCACCACGACCTCGACGCGTTCGTCCTGTTCTCCTCCATCGCGGGCACCGCCGGCGGACCGGGCCAGGCCAACTACGCCGCAGCCAACACCTTCCTCGACGCCCTCGCCCACCACCGCCACGCACGCGGCCTCCCCGCGACCTCGCTGGCCTGGGGCCCATGGGCGGACGACGGCATGGCCGCCGCCCTCGCGGACGTGGACCGGGCACGCATCACCCGCACCGGCCTCACCCCACTCACCGACGAACAGGGACTCCACCTCCTCGACACCGCGCTCCGCCACCACGGCCCCCTCGCCATCACGGCGCACCTCGACACCACCGCCCTCACGGGCTCCGGAGCCCTGTGGAGCTCCCTTTCGCCGGTCCCGGCCCGCCGTATCACCAGCAACACCCACCAGCAGTCGGCCACCGGACTCGGCCGACTCACCCATCTGCCGCCCAAGGAACGCCTGAACGCGTTGGAAGACCTCGTCCGCACCGAAGCGGCGGCGGTCCTCGGCCACCCCGACCCCGGCACCCTCGACCGCGACCACCCCTTCCGCGACCTCGGCTTCGACTCCCTCACCGCCGTCGAACTCCGCAACCGCCTCAACACCCTCACCGCACTACGACTCCCCCCCTCAACGGTCTTCGACCACCCGACCGTGGCCGTCCTGGCGGACCACCTGGATGAAAACCTGTTCCGCTCCGCGGTGGACGGCCCCACGGACGGGGACGAGCTCGACCGTCTTGACGCGCTCCTGGCGACCATCGCCGACCGCGGCGAGGACTCCGTCCTCGAAAAAGCCCGGCAGCGGATGAGGGAGTTCCTGCGCCGGGACGAGGACGCCCATGGCGATCCGGACGACACCTACCTGTCGGAGGTCATGAACTCGGCCTCGTTCAGCGATCTCAAGAACCTGGTGGACGAGCAGTTCGGCTACGGCGACATCGCCGGTCCGGGCACCGGCTCGATTCGGCACGAAGGCATGGACGATGTCTGAAGACAAGCAGCTTCTCGGCTATTTCAAGCAGGTCACCGCCGACCTCTACAAGGCCCGCGCCCGTCTGCGGCGTCTTGAGGAGCGCGACCATGAGCCGATCGCGATCGTCGGTGCGGGCTGCCGCTTCCCCGGGGGCGTGGGCTCCGCCGACGACCTCTGGCGGCTGGTGGCCGATGGTGCGGACGCGATCGGGCCGTTCCCCGAGGACCGCGGCTGGGACGTCGACGGGCTGTTCGACCCGGCACCCGACCGGGTGGGGAAGAGTTATGTGCGCGACGGCGGCTTCGTGTACGACGGCCATGAGTTCGACGCGGACTTCTTCGGCATCTCCCCGCGCGAGGCCACGGCCATGGACCCGCAGCAGCGGCTGCTGCTGGAGACCGCGTGGGAGGCCATCGAGTCCGCCGGCATCGCGCCCGGCTCGCTGAAGGGCTCGCCGACGGGGGTGTTCGCCGGGACCACCGCCCAGGACTACACCACGGTGGCCACGGCGCACCCGGAAGCCGTCGCGGGCTTCGGTATGACCGGCGTCATAGCGAGTGTGCTGTCCGGCCGGGTCGCCTACGCGCTGGGGCTGGAGGGTCCCGCGGTCACCATCGACACGGCGTGCTCGTCGTCGCTGGTGGCGCTGCACATGGCGGTGCAGGCGCTGCGGCGCGGCGAATGCACGCTCGCGCTCGCGGGCGGTGTGACGTTCATGTCCACACCCGCGGTCTTCACCGAGTTCTCGCAGCAGCGCGGGCTGGCGGCCGATGGCCGATGCAAGCCGTTCGCGGGTGCGGCCGACGGCACCGGCTGGGGCGAAGGCGTGGGCCTGGTCCTGGTGGAGCGGTTGTCGGATGCCCTGCGCAACGGGCATGAGGTGCTGGCGGTGGTGCGGGGTTCCGCGGTGAACCAGGACGGTGCCTCCAACGGCCTGACCGCGCCCAACGGCCCCTCCCAGCAGCGGGTGATCCGAACCGCGCTGGCCGACGCGGGCCTGACCGCCGGTGATGTGGACGTCGTGGAGGCGCACGGCACGGGCACCACCCTCGGCGACCCCATCGAGGCGCAGGCGCTCCTCGCCACCTACGGCAAGGGCCGATCAAGCGACCGGCCACTCCGCCTCGGTTCCATCAAATCCAACATCGGGCACACCCAGGCCGCCGCCGGCATCGCCGGCGTCATCAAGATGATCATGGCCCTGCGCCACGGCGAACTGCCGCCCACACTCCACGTCGACCGGCCGACGCCCAACGTCGACTGGTCCTCGGGGGCACTCTCGCTGCTCACCGAACCGGTGCACTGGCCCGACGAGGACCGCCCGCGCCGCGCCGGCGTCTCCTCCTTCGGCATCAGCGGCACCAACGCCCACCTCATCCTCGAACAGGCGCCCGCCGGGCAACCCGCCGAGGAGGACGGCACCGTCCCGGAGCCCGCCGTGCCCGGAGGTCCGGTGCCGTGGGTGCTATCGGCCAAGACACCGCGGGCGCTGCGCGGCCAGGCGGAACGGCTCCTGTCCGCCGTCAACCGGCCCGGTGTATCGCTGATCGATGTCGGGTGGTCGCTGGCGCGGACCCGCGCCCGGTTCGACCACCGCGCCGTGGTGACCGGGTCGACGCTGCCCGAGCTGAGGGACGGACTCGCCGCACTCGCTCACGAGCGGGGGTCATCCGCGCTGGCGTCGGGGCGGGCGCTGGGCTCCGGCCGCGTGGTGATGGTGTTCCCCGGCCAAGGCGCCCAGTGGCCCGCGATGGCCCGCGAGCTCTACGCCTCCGCTCCGGCGTTCACCGAGGCGTTCGACGCCTGTGCCGCCGCCATCTCGTCCTGGACCGACTGGAACCCCCTCGATCTGGTCTGCGACCGGGACGTGGACCTGAACCGGGTGGACGTCGTGCAACCCGCGCTGTTCGCGGTCATGGTGTCGCTGGCCCGGCTGTGGGGCGCGGTCGGCGTCGAGCCCGCGGCGGTCATCGGTCACTCCCAAGGCGAGATCGCCGCCGCACACGTCGCCGGCGCCCTCTCCCTCGACGACGCCGCGCGCACCGTCGCACTCCGCAGCCGGGCGCTCCGGGAACTCTCCGGCCTCGGCGGCATGCTGTCGGTTCCGCTCCCGGAGAGGGAGATCGCCGCCCACCTCGATTCCCGTCCCGGGCTGGGCATCGCGGCCGTCAACGGCCCGGGCCACGTGGTCGTCTCCGGCGACGCCGGACCGCTGAACGAGCTGCACGAGGAGCTGACCGAGGCGGGCGTGCGCTCACGCACGGTCCCCGTCGACTACGCCTCCCACAGCCCCCACATCGAACAGGTCCGCGAACGCATCCTGGCCGACCTCGCCACGATCACGCCGCAACCGGCGAACGTGCCCTTCTACTCCACCCTCACCGGCGACGTCCTGGACACGGCCGAGCTGACAGCGGAGTACTGGTACCGCAACCTACGGGAACCGGTCGAGTTCGCACGCGCACACCACGCCGCCCTGACCGCCGGCGACACCCTGTTCATCGAGGTCAGCCCGCACCCCGTCCTGCTTCCCGCCATGACCGACACCGTCACCGACAGCGGCCGCCGCGCCGCCGTCACCGGCACCCTGCGCCGTGACGAACCCGCCGTCGACACCTTCATCCACGCCATCGGCCAGGCCCACGCCCACGGCGCGGACGTCGACTGGTCCGCCATCCTCCCCACGGGCACCTCCACGCCGCTGCCCACCTACGCCTTCGACCGCGAACGCTTCTGGATCGACGCGGTTCCCGGAGCGACCGCCGACGTCGCAGGCGCGGGCATCGACACGGCCCGCCACCCGCTGCTCGGCGCGATGGTGGAATCACCCGGCACGGGCGGCGTCACCTTCACCGGCAGGCTGTCGCTGTCCACCCACCCCTGGCTGGCCGACCACGCGGTCGCGGACACGGTGCTGATGCCGGGCACGGGGCTGGTGGAGATGGTCGTCCGGGCGGGCGACCAGGTGGGCTGCGGGTCCGTCGCCGAACTGGTGCTCCAGACCCCGATGGGGGTGCCGGAGCACGGTGCCCTCCAGGTCCAGGTGGTGGTCGGAGCCCTGGACGGCGGCGGGCGGGAGGCCGCCGTGTACTCGCGGCCCGAGCCTTCCGAGCAGGCCGGGCCGGCGGAGTGGACCCTGCACGCGACCGGCCTGTTGACCCCTCCGTCCGAGACCGCGGAGACGTCCCTCGGGCAGTGGCCACCCGCCGACGCCGCTCCCGTGGCCATCGACGACGTGTACACGCGGCTGGCCGCCGAGGGGCTGGTCTACGGGCCGGTGTTCCAGGGCCTGCGCTCGGTGCGGCGGCGGGACGGGGAGATCTTCGCCGAGGTCGAGCTCCCCGCGGACCAGCACGCCGCTGCGGACGCGTTCACCCTGCACCCCGCGTTGTTCGACGCGGCCCTGCACGCGCTGGCCGTCGCCGCCGTGGACGACACCGTCGCCCTGCCGTTCGCGTGGTCGGACGTGCGCGTGAGCGCGGTCGGCGCGACGGCTCTGCGTGTGCGGATCGCGCCCCTGCGACCGGACACGGTGTCGGTGGAGGTGTTCGACGAGGCCGGGGAGCCGGTGGCGTCGGCGGGCTCGGTGACACTGCGCCCGCTGTCGGCCGTGCAGCCCGCCGCCGCGGGCCGGGCACGGGGTGGACCGCTGTTCACCGTGGCGTGGGAGCCACTGGCGACCAATAGCGCGCGAGCCTCCCGGAGCTGGGCCGTCGCGGACCAGGACGACCGGCTCGCCGACGCCCTGCGCGGCGGCGGGCACACCGTCGGCTCGCTGGACGACGTGAACGCCGGCACCGATGTTCCCGAGGTGGTCCTCTGGTCGTACCGGCCCGAAGCCGCGGACGTGCCCGCAGCGGTACGGGAGAGCACCGCGGAGCTGCTGGCGCTGGTACGGCGCTGGTCGGCCGACCCCCGATACGCCGATTCCCACCTGGTCGTGACGACCCGCGGTGCGGTCGCCGCCCGCGACGGCGAAAGCCCCGACCTGGCCACCGCGCCAC
This sequence comes from Nocardiopsis mangrovi, assembly GCF_042653925.1. Classification (NCBI taxonomy): domain Bacteria; kingdom Bacillati; phylum Actinomycetota; class Actinomycetes; order Streptosporangiales; family Nocardiopsidaceae; genus Nocardiopsis; species Nocardiopsis mangrovi. The sequence goes on along the minus strand of NZ_JBHSFQ010000007.1, from coordinate 35,739 downwards.
TGTGGGGGCTGCTCCGCTCGGCCCAGTCGGAGCATCCCGGCCGGTTCACCCTCCTCGACCTCGACGACGCTCAGGAGTCGCTCGAAGTCGTCGCGGCGGCGGTGGCCGCCGCGGCCGACGCGGGCGAGACACAGGTCGCGCTGCGCGCCGGCGAGGCGCTGGTGCCCCGTGCGGTCCGTCCGGCTGTGGACGGCACGACCGTGTCCGCCGACGCGATCTGGGCCGCCGGGACAGTGCTGATCACCGGGGCGTCGGGGCATCTCGGCGGCGTGGTGGCCCGGCACGTCGCCGCGGCCGGCGCCGCCCGCGTGGTCCTGCTCAGCCGCCGCGGCGCGGACGCACCGGGGGCCGACGAACTGCGGGCCGAATTGGCGGAGGCGGGGACCCTCGTCACCTTCGCTGCCTGCGACGCGGCAGACCGGGACATGCTCGCCTCCGTGCTCGCCGACATCCCCGCGGAACACCCCTTGCGCGTCGTGGTGCACGCTGCGGGGGTGCTCGACGACGGGACGGTGGACTCGCTGACTCCGGAGCGCGTCGCCGCTGTACTGCGGCCGAAGGTGGACGCGGCGTGGAACCTGCACGAGCTGACCCGCGACCTCGACCTGGACGCGTTCGTGCTGTTCTCCTCGGCCGCCGGCCTCACCGGCCCCGCGGGCCAGGCGTCCTACGCCGCGGCGAACGTGTTCCTCGACGCCCTGGCACAGCACCGGCGCAGCACCGGCCTTCCCGGCCTGTCGCTGGCGTGGGGCCTGTGGGCGCGGAGCAGCGGCATGACCGGGCACCTGGCCGACGTCGACCGCCGGCGGCTGGCCCGCGACGGCGTCCGCGGCCTGTCCGACGAGGAGGGCACGCGGCTGCTCGACGCCGCGCTGGAGCTCGACGTCGCGCTGGCCGTGCCGCTGGGATTCGACGGCGCCGCGCAGAGCGTGCCGGATGCCGCCCCGGTGTGGCGCTCCCTTGCGCGGGGGCGCTCGCGCCGCGCCGCCGCACGGGTCACCGCCACCGGCCTGGCCCGGCGGCTCGCCCGCCTGACCGCCGAGGAGCGGCGCCGGACGGTGACGGAGCTGGTGCGCGCCGAGGCGGCATCGGTCCTCGGCCACACCGACGCCCGGCGGCTCGACGTCCGGACCCCCTTCCGCGAGCTGGGCTTCGACTCGCTGACCGCCGTCGAACTGCGCAACCGGCTCAACGGGCTCGCCGATCTGCGCCTGTCCGCCGCCGCGATCTTCGACTATCCGACCCTGGACGCTCTGGCCGGGTACGTGCTGGAGGAGGTCACCGGGTCCGCGCCCACGGCTGCGGACACCGCGTCCACCGCGTCCGCGGTGGGCGCGCTCGACGAGCCGGTGGCGATCGTGGGGATCGGGTGCCGTTATCCCGGGGGCGTCGGCTCGGCGGAGGATCTCTGGCGGCTCGTCGCCGACGGCGCCGATGCCATCGGCGGATTCCCGGAGGACCGGGGATGGGACGTCGCGGACCTGTACGACCCGGACCCGGATCGGAAGGGGAAGTCCTACGTCCGCGAGGGCGGTTTCCTCTACGACGGGCACGGGTTCGACGCGGGCTTCTTCGGGATCTCCCCCCGGGAGGCCGTGGCCTCGGACCCGCAGCAGCGGCTGCTGCTGGAGACCGCGTGGGAGGCGATCGAGTCCGCCGGTATCGCGCCCGACTCCCTGAAGGGGTCGCGGACCGGCGTGTTCGCGGGCCTGATGTACCACGACTACGCCTCCTGGCTCACCGCCGTCCCGGAAGAGCTGGAGGCGTTCCTCGCCAACGGCAGTGCGGGCAGTGTCGCCACCGGCCGGGTCTCCTACGAGTTCGGCTTCGAGGGTCCGGCGGTGACGGTGGACACCGCGTGCTCGTCCTCGCTGGTGGCCCTCCACCTGGCCGCACAGGCGCTGCGGCGCGGCGAATGCGACTACGCGCTCGCCGGCGGGGTCACCTTCATGTCCACCCCCGCGCTCTTCACCAACTTCTCGCGTCAGCGGGGACTGTCGCCCGACGGCCGGTGCAAGTCCTTCGCCGAGGGGGCCGACGGCACCGGGTTCAGCGAGGGCGTGGGTCTGCTCCTGGTCGAACGCCTTTCGGACGCGCGGCGCAAGGGGCACGACGTCCTCGCGGTGGTGCGGGGCTCGGCGGTGAACCAGGACGGTGCGTCGAACGGATTGACCGCGCCCAACGGCCCCTCACAGCAGCGGGTGATCCGCAGTGCGCTGGCCGACGCCGGACTGACGCCGGGGGATGTGGACGCCGTCGAAGCGCACGGCACGGGCACCACCCTCGGCGACCCCATCGAGGCGCAGGCGCTCCTCGCCACCTACGGACACGACCGGCCGGCGGACCGCCCCCTTCTGCTGGGGTCGGTGAAGTCCAACATCGGCCACACCCAGGCCGCCGCGGGAGTCGCCGGCGTCATCAAGATGGTCATGGCCCTGCGCCACCGCACGCTGCCCGCCACGTTGCACGTCGACGAGCCGACACCGGAGGTCGACTGGTCGGCGGCAACGGTGTCGCTGCTCACCGAAGCGGTGGAGTGGCCGGACGGCGACCGCCCGCGCCGCGCCGGCGTCTCCTCCTTCGGCATCAGCGGCACCAACGCCCACCTCATCATCGAAGAGGCGCCACGCGAGCCCCGGACGGTGGAGCCCGAGACCGTCGACGCGCCCCCTCCCGGTGGCGGAGGCTCGTTGGTGCCATGGGTCGTCACGGCCACGACACCGCAGGCCCTGCGTGCGCAGGCGGGCAGGCTCGCGGCATCCGTGGGAGGCGACACCCGCCCCGCCGACGTGGGGTGGTCGCTCGCAACGGGCCGCGCTGTTCTCGAACAGCGGGCCGTCATCCTGGGCGGGACGCGGGAGGAACTCGTCGGCGGTGCCCGGGCGCTGGCCGACGGCACCCCGCACCCCGGTGCGGTGGCCGGACGGGCGGGCGCCGGCGGGCCGGTGTTCGTCTTCCCCGGCCAAGGTGCGCAGTGGGCCGGTATGGGGCGTTCGCTGCTGGCCGCCGACGAGGCGTTCGCCGCGTCGATGGCCCGCTGCGGCGAAGCGCTCGCGGAGTTCGTCCCTTGGTCGCTGACCGATACGCTCGACGACGAAGCCGCACTCACGCGGGTCGACGTCGTGCAGCCGGCCCTCTGGGCCGTCATGGTCTCGCTGGCCGAGCTCTGGCGCGCCCGCGGTGTCCGCCCGTCGGCGGTGGTGGGCCACTCCCAGGGGGAGATCGCGGCCGCGGTGGTCGCCGGGGCGCTGTCGCTACGCGACGGCGCACGGATCGTCGCCCTGCGCAGCAGGCTGATCGCCGCCGAGCTCGCCGGGCCCGGTGGCATGGCGTCGGTGTCGCTCGCCGAGGACGAGATCGTTCCCCGCCTGGGACAGGGCCTGTCGGTGGCCGCGGTCAACGGCCCGGCCCAGGTGGTGGTCGCGGGCGACCGCCCCGCTCTGGAGTCGCTGGTGGAGCGGCTCACCGCCGAGGGCGTCCAGGCCCGGATGATCGCCGTCGACTACGCCTCGCACTCCGCGCAGGTCGACGCCGTCGAAGAGGACCTGGTCGCCGCGCTGGCGGAAACCGCCGCGGAACCGAGCCGCGTACCGCTGTACTCGACGGTGACCGGCGGTCTGCTCGACACCACGGAGATGGTCGCGGACTACTGGTTCGAGAACCTGCGCGGGACGGTGCGGTTCCGCGATGCCGTGGCCGCGGCCATCGCCGACGGCCACGGCGTCTTCATCGAGGCGAGCCCGCACCCGGTGCTGACCGCCGCGGTGACCGACAACGGCGACGCCGCTGGAGAGCGCGTGGCCGCCGTCGGCACGCTGCGCCGCGGTCACGACGACGAGGTCCGGGTGCTGACCGCCATGGCGGAGGCGTTCGCCGCGGGCGCGGATGTGGACTGGACCACGGCGTTCGCGGGCAGGGACGTCCGGCGCGTCGGGCTGCCGACCTACGCCTTCCAGCGCCGCCGCTACTGGCTCGAAGCCGCACCGGGCTCCCCGGTCGCGGCGGCCGTGCCGCCGGAACCTGCCGGGGAGCAGGCACGGGTCCCGGACGTCCCGCTGGCACACCGGCTGGCGGGACTGGCGGAAGCCGAGCAGCGGCAGCACGTCCTGCTGCTGGTTCGCGGTCTGGTCGCGGCGGTGCTCGGGCACACGGCCGCGGACGAGGTCGACCACGACACCGCCTTCCGCGATCTGGGGTTCGACTCCGTCATCGCGGTCGACCTCCGCAATCGCCTCGCCGACGCGAGCGGCATGCCCTGGCCCGCAACGATCGCCTTCGACCACCCGACGCCGAAGCTGCTGGCCGAGCATGTGCGGGCCGAACTCACCGGCGCGACGCGTCCCGTCGAGCCGATCGCCACGGCCGCCGCACTCGACGAGCCGATCGCCATTGTGGGCATGGCCTGCCGCTTCCCCGGCGAGGCGTCCTCCCCGGACGGGTTCTGGACTCTGGTGCGCTCCGGCCGGGACGCGATCTCGCCGTTCCCGACCGACCGCGGTTGGGAGGCGGTGGGTTCTCTCGAGGAGTCCCATACCCGTCATGGCGGCTTCCTGCACGATGTCGCGGACTTCGACAGCGGTTTCTTCGGGATCTCCCCGCGCGAGGCGCTGGTGATGGACCCGCAGCAGCGGCTCCTGCTGGAGACGTCGTGGGAGGCCTTCGAGCACGCCGGCCTCGACCCGTCTTCGCTGCGCGGCAGCCGGACCGGGGTGTTCGTCGGCGGTGCGTCCAGCGGCTACACCACGGCGTCGATGCCCCGGGAACTCGTCGCCGGCTACGGCATCACCGGCGGCTCCGGCAGCGTGCTGTCCGGTCGGGTCGCCTACGCACTGGGGCTGGAGGGTCCCGCCGTCACCATCGACACGGCGTGCTCGTCGTCTCTGGTGGCGCTGCACATGGCGGTGCAGGCGCTGCGGCGCGGTGAGTGCTCCCTTGCACTCGCGGGCGGCGCCGCCGTGCTGCCGACACCGGATGTCTTCGCCGAGTTCTCGCGTCAGGGCGGGCTGGCGGCCGATGGCCGGTGCAAGCCGTTCGCGGGTGCGGCCGACGGCACCGGTTGGAGCGAAGGTGCGGGCCTGGTCCTGGTGGAGCGGTTGTCCGATGCCCTGCGCAACGGGCATGAGGTGCTGGCGGTGGTGCGGGGTTCCGCGGTGAACCAGGATGGCGCGTCCAACGGCCTGACCGCGCCCAACGGCCCGTCCCAGCAGCGGGTGATCCGCAGCGCGCTGGCCGACGCCGGGCTGGCCGCCGGTGATGTGGACGTCGTGGAGGCGCACGGCACGGGCACCACCCTCGGCGACCCCATCGAGGCGCAGGCGCTCCTCGCCACCTACGGACACGACCGGCCGGCGGAGCGGCCGCTGTGGCTGGGGTCGGTGAAGTCCAACATCGGCCACACCCAGGCCGCCGCGGGAGTCGCGGGCGTCATCAAAATGGTCATGGCCCTGCGCCACAACGAACTGCCGCCCACACTCCACGTCGATGAACCGACACCGGAGGTCGACTGGTCGGCGGAGACGGTGTCACTGCTGACCGAGCCGGTGGAGTGGCCGGACGGCGACCGCCCGCGCCGCGCCGGCGTCTCCTCCTTCGGCATCAGCGGCACCAACGCCCACCTCATCCTCGAACAAGCGCCTCGACGGACTCCCGTGCCATCGACACGGACGGCGCCGGCGGTGGACAGCGGCCCGGTGCCGTGGGTGCTGTCGGGCAGAACCCCGGAGGCGCTGCGCGGCCAGGCCGAGCGCCTGGTCGCCATGGTCAGGGAGCGCCCGGAGCTGTCACCGTCCGATGTGGCGTGGTCCCTCGCCACCACGCGCGCCCGGTTCGACCACCGCGCTGTGGCGACCGGCCGCGATCTCGCCGATTTGTCGGACGGCCTTTCCACGTTCGCCGAAGGCAGGAGCACCGGTCGCGTCGTCGCGGGACACGCGGCGGGCAGCGGTGTGGGTCTCGTGTTCTCGGGTCAGGGTGCCCAGTGGCCGGGCATGGCCCGCGGGTTGTACGAGTCATCCCCCGTCTTCGCCGACGCGTTCGACGAGGTGTGCGCCGCCTTCGACGGACTTCTGCCCGAGCCGCTGGCAGAGGTGGTGCTCTCCGCAGACGGCACGCCTCAGGCGGCCCTGCTGGACCGGACGGACTTCACCCAGCCCGCCCTGTTCGCCGTCGAGGTCGCCCTCCATGCCCTGGTTCAGGCGTGCGGGGTGCGGCCCGACGTCCTGGCCGGACACTCCATCGGCGAGATCAGCGCCGCCCACACCGCCGGCGTGCTCTCCCTCCACGACGCCTGCACCCTCGTCGCCGCCCGCGGCCGACTCATGGCAGAGCTACCGAGCACCGGGGCGATGCTCTCCCTGGAGACCAGTGAGGACCGCACCGCCGAACTGCTCGACGGCATCGCCGACGTCGGCATCGGCGCGGTCAACGGCCCCGCCTCCGTCGTCGTCTCCGGCGACACCGCGGGAATCCACGATGTGGAGACCCGTGCCCGCGAGGCGGGGATCCGCACCACCAGGCTGCGCGTGGGACAGGGATTCCACTCCCCGCTGATGGACCCCATGCTCGACGACTTCGCCGCCGTCGTCGCGGAACTGGACCTCCACGCCCCGAGCATCCCCCTCGTCTCCACCGTGACCGGGCGAAAACTCACTACCGAGGAAGCGACGTCACCCCAGTACTGGGTCCGCCACGCCCGCGACACCGTCCGCTACCACGACGCCCTTCACACCATCGCCGCCGACAGCATCCACACCCTCATCGAAATCGGCCCCGACAGCCCCCTATCCGCCCTCACCACCCACCACGACCACCTGACCACCGTCCCCCTCCTGCGCCGCCCCCGATCCGGCGAGGCCCCGGTGACCGAACCCGAGCGATTCGTGCGCGCCCTCGCCCAAGCCCACGCGCGCGGCGTGGACGTCGACTGGCGAACGCTGCTCGGCGAGGCCCGGAAGGTCGCGCTGCCGACGTACGCCTTCGACCGCCGGCGCTACTGGCTCAACGCCACCGCGGGGACCGCCGATGTGACGGGCGCGGGCCTGGTGTCGGCGGGCCACCCGCTGCTGGGCGCGATGGTGGAGTCGCCCGACGGTGCCGGTGTGGTCTTCACCGGCCGCCTGTCGCTGGCCACGCATCCCTGGCTCGCCGACCATGCGGTGGCGGGCGAGGTCTTCGTTCCGGGCACCGGCCTGGTCGAGATGGTGAGCCGCGCCGGGGACGAGGTGGGCTGCGACCGGATCGGCGAACTGGTCCTCCAGGCACCGCTGATCGTCCCGGCAAGGGGGGCGATCCGGCTTCAAGTGATCGTGGGCGCACCCGACGAGAACGGCGAACGCGGCGTCGCCGTCCACTCCCTGCCCGAGGCACCCGTCTCTGGCGAGCCCGCCGAATGGACCGCCCATGCGTCGGGGGTCCTGACGAGCGGTTCCGCGGACGCCGCACCCGTTCTCGGCGTGACGTGGCCGCCCGAGGACGCGGCAGAGGTCGGCGTCGAGGACGTGTACCCGAGGCTGGCGGCCGAGGGCCTGGTCTACGGTCCGGTGTTCCAGGGGCTGCGCTCGGTGTGGCGGCGGGAGGGGGAGATCTTCGCCGAGGTCGAACTCCCTGCGGAGCAGCACGCCCTGGCGAGTGGCTTCCTCCTGCACCCCGCCCTGCTCGACGCGGCCCTGCACGCGCTGATCGGCGCGGCGGACGGCCCCGGCGACCTGACCGTGGGCCTGCCGTTCTCCTGGACGGGCGTGCGGGTACTGGCGTCGGGTGCGACCGCGCTACGGGTGCGCATGACACTCCTCGGCGACGACGCCGTGTCCCTTGAGGTGTTCGACACCGCGGGCGAACCCGTCGCGGTGATCGGGTCGTTGACCGTCCGTCCGCTCTCGACCTCCCCGACCCCGATCGCGGCAACGGGCGCGGGCGCGACGCGGCCGGACTCGATGTTCTCCGTGGAGTGGCTGCCGGCCGAGCACGCGGAGGCCACCGACACCTCCCTGTCGTGGGCGGTACTCCACGACGACGGTGAGGCGAGCCGCGCCCTGCGAGCGCGGGGCGTCCGAGCCGTCGCGGCGGGGTATCCGGGCGAGCTGCTCCCCGACCTGGACGCGGCCGCGGTCCCGGATGTGGTCGTGTGGCGGTGTCCAGCGGCCGCCGCCGGTGGGGTTCCCGCCGCTGCGCATGAGGCCGCCGCGGCTGCGCTGTCCACGGTGCGGAAATGGCTCGCCGAACCCCGCCTGGAACGCTCCCGCCTCGTCGTGGTCACCCGCAACGCCGTCGCCGCACGTGAAGGCGAGGCACCCGACCTCACACTCGCTCCTGTCTGGGGGCTGGTGCGGTCCGCGCAGTCGGAGAACCCCGACCGCTTCGTCCTGGTCGACCTCGACGGCGACGGCGACGGCCAGGGCGTCCTCGTCGACGCCCTGGCGGCAGGCGAGCCGCAGGTGGCCGTACGCGGTGGTGCGGTGCTGGTACCGCGGGTCGCGCGCCGCGACGGGGACGATCGCCTGGTACTCCCCGACGACCCGAATTGGCGGTTGGACGCGCACGGTCAAGGCACGATCGACGACCTGGCGGTCGTGGCCGACGCAGATCAGGACCGGCCGTTGCGGGAGGGCGAGGTCCGCGTCCGGCTGCGCGCCGCCGGGCTCAACTTCCGCGACGTGCTCATGGTGCTGGGCATGTACCCCGGCGAGATCAGTCTCGGCAGCGAAGGCGCCGGCATCGTGACCGAGACCGGACCCGGCGTCACCGCCCTCACGGCCGGCGACCGCGTGGCGGGGCTGCTCTTCGGCGAAGCGTTCGCCTCGGTTGCCATCGCCGACCACCGCATGCTCGTACGTGTTCCCGACACCTGGTCATGGGCCCGCGCCGCGTCCGTACCGGTCGTGTCCGTCACGGCCCTCTACGGCCTGAGGGACCTGGCCGGCCTCTCCCAAGGGGAATCGGTGCTGATCCACGCGGGCACGGGCGGTGTCGGCATGGCCGCGATCCAGATCGCCCGCCATCTGGGCGCCGAGGTCTTCGCGACGGCGAGCGAGGCCAAGTGGGACACCCTGCGGGAACTGGGCCTGGACGACGACCACATCGCCTCCTCACGCACCCTCGACTTCGAGGACGAATTCCTCAAGACCACCGACAACCTCGGCGTCGACGTCGTCCTCAACTCCCTCTCCGGCGACTTCACCGACGCCTCACTCCGGCTCCTGCCCCGCGGCGGACGCTTCATCGAAATCGGCAAACGCGACATCCGCGACCCCGAGAACGTCGCAGCCGCCCACCCCGGCGTGCGCTACCGCGCCTTCGACAGCATCGACGCCGGCCCCGACCGCATCGGCCGCATGCTCACCGAACTCATCGACCTCCACGAAACCGGCGCCCTGCGCCCCCTGCCCGTCCGGACGTGGCCCCTCACCCACGCCAAAGACGCCTTCCGCCACCTCAGCCAGGCCAAACACACCGGCAAACTCGTCCTCACCTTTCCCACACCACCCCTCTCCTCAGGCACCGTCCTCATCACCGGAGGATCCGGGCACCTCGCCTCGGCCGTCGCCCGCCACGCCGCCCGCAACGGTGCCCCGCACCTCCTGCTGCTCAGCCGGCGCGGCCCCGACGCCCCCGGCGCCCGGGAACTGCACGACGAACTCACCCGCTCGGGCGCACAGGTCACCATCACCGCATGCGACGTCGCCGACCGCACCGCACTGGCCGCCGCGATCGGCACCATCCCCTCCCGACACCCGTTGCGCTCTGTCATCCACACCGCCGGCGTCCTCGACGACGGGCTCATCCCGGACCTCACCCCGGACCGGTTGGCGACGGTCATGCGGCCCAAGGCGGACGCCGCATGGCATCTGCACGAGCTCACCCGCCACCACGACCTCGACGCGTTCGTCCTGTTCTCCTCCATCGCGGGCACCGCCGGCGGACCGGGCCAGGCCAACTACGCCGCAGCCAACACCTTCCTCGACGCCCTCGCCCACCACCGCCACGCACGCGGCCTCCCCGCGACCTCGCTGGCCTGGGGCCCATGGGCGGACGACGGCATGGCCGCCGCCCTCGGCGATGTGCACCAGGCGCGCATCACCCGCACCGGCCTCACCCCACTCACCGACGAACAGGGACTCCATCTCCTCGACACCGCGCTCGCCGACCAGAACCCGGTGGCCATCGCGGCCCACCTCGACACCACCGCGCTCGCCGACGCCGGCCCGTTGTGGCGTTCGCTCGCACGGACACCCGGCCGCCGGACCGCCGTCTCGCGCGTGGCGGGCCGGTCCGCCACCAGCGCGCTCGACCGGCTCGGCACACTTCCGCCGCGGGAACGGCTGCGGGAACTGGAAGACCTCGTCCACGGTGAAGCGGCGGCGGTCCTCGGCCACCCCGACCCCGGCACCCTCGACCGCGACCACCCCTTCCGCGACCTCGGCTTCGACTCCCTCACCGCCGTCGAACTCCGCAACCGTCTCAACACCCTCACCGCACTACGACTCCCCCCCTCAACGGTCTTCGACCACCCGACCGTGGCCTCACTGGCCGAGCACATCGAGCGCGAGCTCGGCCTCGGCGCGGCCGGCGACGCGGCCTTGCTGGAGCGGCTCGCGGATATGGAGCGGCTATCGCCCGAGGATGTGCCGGACGAGCGGAAGGACGAGATCGCCGCGGTGCTCGGCCGCCTGGCCGCGAAGTGGGGCGCCGCCCCTGTGCCCGGGGCGGGCGCCGACGGCGCGCCGGACGCCGGGCGGGACCTGGATTCGGCGACCGACGACGAGGTCTTCCGCTTCCTCGGCGAAGAATTCGGCATCTCCTGACCGCAGTCGCGAGCAAGGAACTCGGAGCACCCGTGGACGACCACCCTGAGACGAACGAAGACAAGCTCCGGCGCTTCCTCAAGGAGGCGTCCAAGAAACTCCAGGAGACGCAGAACCGGCTGCGTGAGGCCGAGGATCGCGCGCACGAGCCCATCGCCGTGGTGGGCATGGCCTGCCGCTTCCCCGGTGGCGCGGACACGCCCGAACGGCTGTGGGATCTGGTGCTCGCCGAACGCGACGCGATCACCGGCTTCCCGGCCGACCGCGGCTGGGACATCGCCGCCGGGGGAACCGGCGATCCGGACACGGTGTTCCCCGGCCGGGGCGGGTTCCTCACCGACGTCGCGGGGTTCGACCCGGAGTTCTTCGGCATCACGCCGGTCGAGGCGCTGGCGATGGACCCGCAGCAGCGGCTCCTGCTCGAATGCGCGTGGGAGGCCCTGGAGCGCGGGGGTGTCGACCCGAGGAGCCTGCGCGGGAGCCGGACGGGCGTGTTCGTCGGCGGGGCGGCGAGCGCCTACACCGGGAGCGTGGTGACGGACTCGGTCACCGCGGACGGCTATGCCATGACCGGCGGTCTGGGCAGCGTCGCATCGGGCAGGCTCTCCTACACGCTGGGGCTGGAGGGGCCGTCGCTGACCCTGGACACCGCGTGCTCCTCGTCGCTGGTGGCCCTCCATCTGGCGGTGCGCTCGCTGCGGTCCGGGGAGTGCGCGTCGGCGCTCGCGGGAGGGGCCACGGTGATGGCCGACCCGAGCGTCTTCGTGGAGTTCTCGCGCCAGCGGGGGCTTTCGGCCGACGGCAGGTGCAAGGCGTTCTCGGCGCGGGCCGACGGCACGGCGTTCTCCGAGGGGGTCGGCCTACTGCTGCTGGAACGGGTCTCGGACGCGCGGCGGGCCGGGCACCCGGTGCTGGCCGTGCTGCGGGGCACCGCGGTCAACTCCGACGGCGAGTCCAACGGGCTGACCGCGCCGAACGGCCCTTCTCAACGGCGGGTCATCCGGCAGGCACTGGCGGACGCGCGCCTGAGCGCCGCCGAGGTCGACGCGGTCGAGGCGCACGGCACGGGCACCAGCCTCGGCGACCCCATCGAGGCGCAGGCCCTGCTGGCCACCTACGGCGGTGACCGGGCGGGCGGGGCACCGCTGTGGCTCGGCTCGATCAAGTCCAACATCGGCCACACCCAGGCCGCGGCCGGGGTGGCGGGCGTCATCAAGATGGTGCTGGCGCTGCGGCACGGGCGGCTGCCCAAGACCCTGCACGTCGACTCCCCCACCGACCGGGTCGACTGGAGCACGGGATCGGTCGGCCTGCTCACCGACACCGTCGACTGGCCCCGGACCGGCAGGCCGCGCAGGGCGGCGGTGTCATCCTTCGGGATCAGCGGGACCAACGCCCACGTCGTCCTCGAAGAGGCGGCCGAGAACGGTCCCGGCGGCCCGGAGCCCGCGGTGTCCGAGGCATCCGGGGCGTCCGCCGCACCGGGGGCGGTGACGCCGTGGGTGCTGACCGCCCGGACGGCGCCCGCCCTGCGCGCGCAGGCCGCCCGGTTGGCGGCGTCCCCGTGCGTGGAGGCGGCCCCCGCCGACGTCGGCTGGTCGCTGGCGCACCGGGCGAGGCTCACGCACCGGGCGGTGGTGCTCGGTGCGGACCGGGACGAACTGCTGTCGGGCGTCCGTGCCCTGGCCGCGGGCGGGTCCCACCCGGGCGCGGTGACCGGGGAATCCGGGCCGGGCCGCCTCGCACTGGTGTTCTCCGGCCAGGGATCCCAGCGCCTGGGCATGGGCGGTGCGCTGCACGCACGGTTCCCGGTGTTCGCGGAGGCGTTCGACGAGGCGTGCGCGCACCTGGACAAGGAGCTGGACCGCCCGCTGCGGGACGTCGTGTTCGCGGACGAGGGCACCCGGGACGCGGCGCTGCTCGACACCACCGCCTACACCCAGGCGGCCCTGTTCGCCGTCGAGACCGCGTTGTTCAGGCTGCTCCGCTCGCTGGGGGTGACCCCCGCGGTGCTGCTGGGCCACTCGGTGGGCGAGATCGCCGCCTGCTGCGCGGCCGGGGTGTTCTCCCTGGTCGACGCGGCCCGGCTCGTGGCGGCGCGGGGACGGCTGATGGCCGCCCTGCCCGCGGGCGGCGCCATGACGGCGGTGTCGGCACCGGCCGCGGAGGTGGAGGCCGTGCTGGCGGCGGCGCCGGGACCGGTCGCGATCGCCGCGGTGAACGGACCGTCCGCGGTGGTCCTCTCCGGCGAACGGCGCGCGGTGGACGAGGCGGCCGGGGAACTGGCCGCCCGAGGGCACCGGACCAAGCGGCTGTCCGTCAGCCACGCCTTCCACTCGCCGCTGATGGACCCGGTACTCGCCGATTTCGCCGAGGTGGCGGCGACGGTGGAGATGTCGCCGCCGTCGATCCCGGTGGTGTCCGCCTTGACCGGCCGGGTCGCCGACGACACCCTGCGCACACCGGAGTACTGGGTCGACCACGTCCGCAGGCCGGTGCTGTTCGCCGACGCGGTCCGGGCGGCCGAGTCCCTGGGCGCCGACACCTGGCTGGAAACGGGCCCCGACGCCGTGCTGGCCGCGATGGTCGCGGACAATCTCGCCGACGGCGGCCGCCCGGTGGCGGCGGTGCTGCGCGCCGGCCACGACGAGCCCCGCACCCTGCTCACCGCGCTCTCCGAGGTCTTCACCGCCGGGGCGGACGTGGACTGGGCGGCCGTCTTCGCGGACGTCCCCGCGCACCGTGTCGACCTGCCCACCTACGCGTTCCAGCGGCGCAGGCTGTGGCCCGAACCCGGACAACCGGCCGGCGGCTGGGCTCTCGAAGCCACCGGGCACCCGTTGCTGGGCTCCTCGGTGGACCTGCCCGACAGCGGCGGAGCGCTGTTCACCGGCCTGCTGTCGGCGACCGCGCAGCCGTGGACGGCCGACCACGTGGTGCTCGGCACCACCTTGCTGCCCGGCACCGCCTTCGTCGAGATGGCGGTGCGCGCGGGTCTGCACGTCGGCTGCGGCTCGCTGCGCGAGCTGACCGTGCACGAGCCGCTTCCGCTGCCGCGGGCCGGCGCGGTCGTGGTCCAGGCCACGGTGGGAGGCCCGGACGACGACGGCGGACGCCCTGTCTCCATCCACTCCCGGCTGTCGGACGGCGGCGCGTGGGTGCGCCACGCCTCCGGCGTGCTGTGCCCCCCGGCGGCCGCCGAGGCGGAGGCCGCGGAGGTCTCCGGCGGCGCGTGGCCGCCGACGGACGCGGCCCCCGTCGCGGTGGACACCCTGTACGCGTCCCTGGCCGAACGCGGATACGACTACGGTCCGGCGTTCCGCGGCGCCCGCTCCGCCTGGCGACGGGGTGACGAGCTGTTCGCCGAGGTCGCCCTGGACGAGGCGGACGCCCGCGCAGCCAAGGGCTTCGCGCTGCATCCCGCGCTGCTGGACGCCGCCCTGCACCCGGTGTTCCTCGGCGCACCCGCCGGCAGGGAGGCCCGGCTGCCGTTCGCGTGGACCGGCGTGTCGGTGTGGGCTCCGGGCGCGTCCTCCGTGCGGGTGGCGATACGCCCCTCGGGGGACGGCGCGGTCTCGCTGTCCCTTTCCGACGCCTCCGGCCGTCCGGTGGCCACCGTCGGCTCGCTCGTCTCGCGCCCGGTCGGAGCGGAGCGCCTGCGCTCCACGGCCGCGCCGGCGCTGTTTCGCATGGCCTGGAACGAGGTAGCCGCGGCCCCGGCGGGCACCCCGCGGCCGATGGTCGCGGCGGGCCGGGACGCGGCCGGCCTGCCGCCCCATCCGGATCTGGCGTCGGTCTTCGCCGAGTTCGGTGAGCACACACCGCCGTGGGTGGTGTTCCCGGTGCGGGCCACGGACGCGTCCGACGTCCCGGAGGCGGCGCTGGAGTCGGTGTCCGAAGTGCTCGGAGCCGTGCGGCACTGGCTGTCACGCGATCGCGGCGACGCCCGGCTGGTGGTGGCCACCCGCGGGGCGACCGACGCCGGCGCCGGTACGGACGCGCCCGACCCCGCCGCCGCTGCCGTGTGGGGATTGGTGCGGACGGCCCAGAACGAGCACCCGGGCCGCATCCTGCTGGTCGACGTCCCCGATGCCGCCGGCGACGCCGGACTTCCCGCGGCCGTGCACACCGCCGTGACCGCGCAGGAGACGCAGATCGCCGTCCGCGACGGGCGCGTACTGGCCCCCCGGCTCACCGAGGCCGCCACCGCGTCGGCCGCCGCGGGGCCGCTGCTGGGTGGGGGCACCGTGCTCATCACCGGCGGTACCGGTGCGCTGGGCGCGGTGTTCGCGCGGCACGCGGTACGCGAACACGGCGTGCGGGATCTGCTGCTGCTCAGCCGCAGCGGCGAACGGGCACCCGGCGCGGCCGGACTCGTCGACGAACTTCGCGCGTCGGGCGCCCGGGTCACCGTGTCCGCCTGCGACGTCGCCGACCGGGAAAGCCTTGCGGCGGCCATCTCCGCGATCACGGCCGACGCTCCGCTGTCGGCCGTGATCCACGCCGCGGGTGTCCTCGACGACGGTCTGCTCGACGCGCTGACCCCGGACCGGCTGGCCGCCGTCTTCCGGCCGAAGGTGGACGCCGCCTGGCACCTGCACAGCCTGACGGAGCACCTGCCGCTGTCGGCGTTCGTGCTGTTCTCCTCGGCCGCCGGCGTGCTGGGCAACGCCGGCCAGGGCAACTACGCCGCCGCCAACGTCTTCCTCGACGCCCTCGCCCAGCACCGGCGCGCCCGGGGCCTCACGGCGACATCACTCGCGTGGGGGCTGTGGGACCAGGAGGGCGGGCTGTCCGCGGAGCTGGACGGGGCGGCCCGGGACCGTTACGCGGGCACCGGCGCGAAAGCGCTGACCACCGGGCAGGGGCTCGCCCTGTTCGACCGTGCCTGCGCGACGGACCTGCCGCTCGCCGTGGCGGCCCCGATCGACCCGGCCGCCCTGCGGGCCCGCCCCCGCGGGGCGAACCTGCCCGCCCCGCTGAGGGACCTCGCGGCTGCACACCCCGCCCGGCCCGACGACCCGGTCACGGACCGGGACGCGACGCGCGTCCGGCGGCTGCCCGAACGGGTGGCCGGTCTCGATGAAGCCGAGCGGGACGCGGTGCTGCTCGACGCCGTGCTGACCATGACCGCCGAGGTGATGGGCACCACCGGGCCGGACGTCCTGCGCGCGGACGACGAGTTCACCCGGCTGGGCCTGGACTCGCTGGCGGTGCTGCGGCTGCGGAATCTGGTGGTCGACGCGACCGGACTCGACCTGTCCGTGGCAGCGGTGTTCGAGAACCCGACACCGGCGGCCCTGGCGGCCTTCCTCAAGGAGGAGTTCCTCGCCGACAGCCTCCACGCGTTCGTCGACACGCTCGACGACCTCGATGCGATCGACCCCGATGTCGTGGAGGACCTGCTCGACGACGACGTACTGGACCGGCTCACGGCGGTGCTGGAGAGCCTCAACGCCAAGTGGTCGGGGAAGTGAACACGCCCCGCCGCGTCACCGGTCCGCGCGTGCGGGCGGGTGACGCGGAGGGGGCCGTTCGCGCCGGGCCTTGGGGCTCAGGTCCGGCCGCCGGGAGCCCGGCCGATCAGGCGGCGTACGCCGAGTAGGGCGCCCCGTCCGGCGCCGACCGCGCTCGCGGCGAGCACCGTCGTCCAGTCGAAGTAGTCGCGCCAGACCGTGATCCGGCCGTCCTCGACCCGGAAGGTACCGAAGACCCAGAACTCCGCTCTCCACAGCCCGATGCGCAGCACGTCGGTCCGCTCGGTCAGCACGACGTCGCCATCCGCGGCCAGGTGGTGGGTGCGCGCTTCGAACTCGGTGCACAGCCGTGCCACCCGGCGCAGCTGGTCCTCCACCACGGCGGTCCCGCGGGCGGCGGGCAGGGGCACGTTCTGGTAGACGATGTCGTCCGACAAGAAGGTCAGGGCCTGGTCGATGTCCAGTTCGTCGAGGGCGGTGAGAAAACCGGTCACCACGGTTCGGGGGTCTGTCACGGGCGTCAGGCTACCTCGGGCCCTGCCCGGCGCCCGTGGGCGGTGTATCCGGTGAGTGATGTCGGCTACACCCGCACGGCCGGAGCGCTCCGCGCGGAGGGCCCGGAGTAAGGCGCGACCTGGGGCTCCCGCGCCACGCGGAACCGCTCCCATCTGCACGGTGCGGGCGCCGCGCCGCCGTTGGACATTGACCGGTTTCGCCATACACAACTAGGTTCGATGCATACATCCTCCTTTCGACGGAGTTCTTCTAGAACGTGCTCAAAGTGATTACTTTGGGACGTTTTCTGAAGCCACTCGACTATCTGAAGCCATGACATCGCGCCATGGGCTGATGCCCGCGCACGACCCGCCATGTGTCGATGTGATGAAAGGAAACGAGTTCCTTGACGACTGCCGCCCCAGCCCCGGTGGATTCGGCCCAGAGAAGCTCTTCCGACGTCTCGCCCGGTCCCGCCGGCGTGACCGAGGACCACGCCCGGCCCCGTCAACACGACCTCACCATGGCCCACCTTGACCGCCGTCTCGCCGTCCAGCAGGCGAACAAGGAGTTCTTCCGCACCTTCGGAAACGGCTCCCGGCAATTGGTCGGCCTCCCCTTCACGGACCTGGTGTGTCCCGGTGCGCGGCAGCCGCTGCTGCGGCAGTTAGCCGGGCTCGTCGAGGGCCGCTATGACCGGGTCGGAACCGATGTCATCGCAGTGGGAGCGGATGACACATCGTTCCACTCCACCCTTACGGCTTATGCCGTGCGCGGTGGGACCCCCGACATCTCGACGATCGCGGTGATGATGGAGACGCCCGGCGAGCCCGACGGATCCGGCGCCGCCACCGGCCGCAAGCGGCTGCTCAGCCAGGTGGAGGCCAGCGTCCTGGAAGGCATCGCCGCCGGTATCGCCACCGTCCCGCTGGCCGCCCGCCTCTACCTCAGCCGCCAAGGAGTCGAGTACCACGTGACGTGCCTGTTCCGGAAGCTCAGGGTCCCCAACCGGGCCGCGCTCGTCTCGCGGGCCCACTCCGAGGGGGTCCTCAACGTCGGCGCCTGGCCGCCGAAGGTCGCCCCCGACCTCATCAGGTGACCTGAACCGCCGGTCGTCGGAGGCCGGTGCGGCGCGAGCAGCGCACCGCCCCGGCCTCCTCCCCGTGATCGGCGCCGCCGCGGACCCGGGCGTCGACCGCCTCGATGCCGCTAGCCGACCGCGGCCTCCCCGAAGTCGAGTTCGGCGTCGGTGAGGCCGATATCGACCATGACCGCGTGCACGGCCTCGATCGATTCCCGGTCGGTGGCGCCCGACCAGCGGGGCAGGTTCATCCTGGCCGCCAGTTCCGGATCCAGGTCGCTGATCTCGGGCAGGGCGTCGCGGAACGCCTCCGGGTCGCGGGCGACGTCCTCGGCGGTGGCCGCCACACCGGCCTGGAAGGCGTCCACCAGCTCGGGCCTGTCCCCGACCGTGCGAGTGGTCATCAGGTACGTACCGATCTGCAACCCGGACCGCAGGTCGGTGTAGGGGCGGACCACGTCACGCAGCCCCTGCGACCGGCCGATGCTCGCGAACGGCTCGATGAGCAGGCCCGCGTCCACGTCGCCGCGCTGGATGGCCGCCGGCATGTCGGGCAGGGGCATCTCGACGAAGTCGATGCCCCTCGCGTCCACTCCCCTATCGGTCATGGCCGAGTGGATGGCCACGTCGTTGATGTTCTGGAGGGTGTTCACCGCGACCCGGGTTGCCTCCAGGTCCTCCGGCTCCTCCACGGGGCTGTCCTCGGCGACCATGATCGAGGAGAAGTCGTCCTCCGCGCGGTCAGCGGCGCTGGTGCCCGCCGTGACCATCGTGACCGGCATCCGCCGGCCCATCGCGATCATGGCCGACACCACGTTGGACCCCGCCACGTCGATGTCCTCGCTGAGCAGGGCGGGGATGACCGTGGCGCCGCCGCTGGAGGCACGCAGCTCCAGGGTGATCCCCTGGTCGTCGAAGTGTCCCCTGCGCACGCCGTAGGACAGGAACGCCATCGGGACACCCGCGGTCTCCGAGACCACGACCGTGTCCCCGCTGCCCTCGGAGGCCGTCGTCCCGGACAGGTTTCCGCCGTATTCGGTGCAGCCGGCGGCGAGGGCCGACAGGGCGACCGCTCCGGCGGTGAGGCGCAGCCGCCACGCGCCGCGCCGTCGCCCGCCCGCACGCTGTTCGCTCATGACGCCACCGGCCGGTGCTCCAAGGCGGCGAACAGTTCGCCGCGCAGCCTGCCGAATTCCGGCTCGCGCTTGGTCTCCACCTGATGGCGCGGACGTGGCAGGCCGACGCTCACCTCGTGCCCGACGTTGGCGGGCGGCCGGAGCACGAGCACCCGGTCACCAAGGTAGATCGCCTCGTCGATGTCGTGCGTGACGAACAGGACGGTGATCTCATAGCGCTTCCACACGTCCAGCAGCAGGTCCTCCAGACCCGAGCGGGTCTGAGCGTCCACCGAGGCGAAGGGCTCGTCCATCAGCAGCACACGCGGGCGGTAGGCGAGAGCGCGGGCGATGGCCACGCGCTGCTGCATGCCGCCGGACAGCTGCCACGGGTAGCGGTCCCCGCGACCGCTGAGCGCGACCGCGTCCAGTGCCTCCTCCGTGGCGGCGTCGGCCGCACGGCGGTCGACCCCCTTGTACCGGAGCGGGAAGGAGATGTTGCGGCGCACCGTCATCCACGGGAGCAGCGACCTGCTGTAGTCCTGGAAGACGAAGGCCAGGTCCTTGGGCGGCCCGTCCACCTTCCTGCCCTCCAGCGTGACCTCCCCCGACGTGGCGGGGGAGAGCCCGGACAGACAGCGCATCATGGTGGTCTTTCCGCAGCCGGACGAGCCGAGGATGGACACGAACTCCCGCTCCGCGACGGTGAAGTTCAGGTCCGCGACCGCGGGGGCGGCGTTCGGGTCGGGTCCGTAGACCTTGCGCAGGTTCGAGACCTCAAGCATCGGCTACCTCCGGGGAGCGGGTCGCGGCCGGCGCTGCGGGCCGACGGGGTTTGGTCGGTCGGTCGGATCCGGACGCCCCCTGCTTGAGGCCGCGGTACCAGAACAGGGCACGCCGTTCCACGAGCAGGAAGAGCCAGTTGAGGATGTAGCCGAGCACACCGAGCAGGATGATCCCGGTCCACATCTCGGGGATGGCGAAGGAGCGCTGGGACTCCAGGACGAAGTAGCCGAGCCCGTTGCTGCTGGCGACCATTTCGGAGATGACCATGAGGATGATCGCGATGGCCAGGCTGGTGCGCATGCCGGCGAAGATCCGCGGTGAGGCGGCCGGAAGGATGATGTGGAGCACCCGCGCGGAGAACGGGATCTGGTAGGAGCGCGCCATGTCGGTCTGCTGGGCGTCGACACCGCGCACCCCCTCGATCGTGTTGAGCAGGATCGGCCAGACCGCGCCCAGCACGATGACGAAGACCTTCGAGCCGTCGCCCGCGCCGAACAGCAGCAGGGCGAACGGGATGAGGGCCGGTGCGGGCAGGGCCCGCAGGAACTCCACGACCGGCTCGGCGGCGGTGCGCAGGATCCGGGACAGGCCGAGGAGCAGTCCCGCTCCCACCCCCAGG
Source organism: Nocardiopsis mangrovi (assembly GCF_042653925.1). Taxonomy (NCBI): domain Bacteria; kingdom Bacillati; phylum Actinomycetota; class Actinomycetes; order Streptosporangiales; family Nocardiopsidaceae; genus Nocardiopsis; species Nocardiopsis mangrovi. The sequence goes on along the minus strand of NZ_JBHSFQ010000007.1, from coordinate 15,367 downwards.
ACGATCGACGCGGCGTACCCGGCGAGCATCCGGACGAGGCTGGGCGCGAGGTCGCTGCCCACCCGGTCGAACACCCACAGGTCGACGAAGAAGCCCAGGATCTCGCCCAGCGGCGGGAAGTAGAAGTTCTCCGCCTGGTGGGACCACACCCCGTAGCCCGCGAGGAGTGCCACCGGCACGAACAGTTCGAGCAGGACGATGCCGATTCGGCGCTTCACAGGGCGGTCTCCTGGCGTTGTGACGGGTGCCACCGGAGCAGCCGGCGCTCCACGGCCTGGAAGGCGGAGTTGATCGCCCAGCCGACGAGCCCGGTCACGATGATCAGCGCGTACATCCGGGGGATGAGCGCGGCGGACTGGGCGACGATGATCGCCTGCCCCAGCCCGGGCGCCCCGACGACCAGCTCCGAGGTGACGGCCAGGACCAGCGCGATGGTGGCGGCGATGCGCAGCCCGGTCGCGATGTGGGACGCCGCGCTGGGCAGGACGATCCGCACCAGCCGGGCTCCGGGCGGCAGCCCGTAGCTGCGCGCGGTGTCCTCGACGAGCGGGTCCACGTCATGGACCCCGTAGACCGTTTGCAGCAGGATCGGCCAGAAGGTCACGAAGACGATCAGGAAGACCTTCATGTCCAGGCCGATCCCGAAGACGAGGACCGCCAGCGGGATCAGCGCCACCGAGGGCACCGGCCGGAAGAACTCGATGACCACCTTGGACATGCGGTAGGCGACGCTGTTGGAGCCGAGCAGGATCCCCGTGGGCACCGCGAGGAGCGCGGCGAGGGCGATACCGGCGACCCACCCACTGAGCGTGTGGCCGATCTCCACCCACAGGGGACGGCCCAGCGCCAGACGTCCGAGTTCGGCGTAGATCTCGGTGACGGGCGGGAACCAGTCACGCGAGAGCAGGCCGAGGCGTGAGCAGAGCTCCAGCGCCAGCAGTACGACGAGTACTCCGGCGGCCTTGAGACCGATGTCTCGCAGGCGTCGGCCGGCGGCTCGGTGTGCGGTCCCGCTCGTGGCGGCGGACCGCTGATCCGTGTTCACCGCGAACCGCCTGTCAGAGCCCGCGCCGCAGTGGAGAAAGGCTCGTGGGGGACCAGTTCATGGTGACTCCTTCGACAGGTGAGACGTACGGGACAGGGCGGCATGACCGCGATCACACTGCGTCGAAAGCTACGTGGTGATTCCACATGTAGCAATAGAAGGAGGGAATATTTCCTTCATACAGAAAAAGGAAGAAAGTCATTGCGTGATGACGCTCTGTGCGCACGCGGTGAGAACCTGCGGCCCCTTCGGGGTTTCCCGACGCGGCGGGCCCGCGGTGGGCGTGCGATCGAGCGGAAAAACCGGTCGGAGCATGCGGACGGCCCGGCCGACCGGTCAGAGCGGCCGGAGGGCGCGGCACGGAGCAACGCCGAAGGCCGGCGCGTGCCACCGCCGTCCGCACCACACCGGAGGCCCCCGAGTCACGTGAGGACGGGCCCGTGCGCGCGGTCACGAGAGCACTGCTGCCGGGAGGCACGGCCCCGGCCGGCCGGGAGAAACGAGCGGCGTCGCCGGGCCGACGGACGGAACGGTGCGCCGGGCGCTCGGCGCGGCGCGTCCCCGAAAGACCGCCGGTCCGGGCGCGGACGCCCGAACCCGCGCGCGCCTCGCGCGCCTTCCGGCGCGGGACCGTCCGCACGGATCGGCGCGAGCGCCGGCCCGCCTCCCGGGCCGGCGACCCAGACCTGCTAGACCTGGCTCCGGAGCAGTTCCTGGATCTGGTCTCGGGCGTAGAGAAGAGCGTCGACCATCTCCTCGGCCTTCCGGCGGCCGGGCATCCGGCTGCTGGGGACGACGACGGCGATGGACGCCAGCGGAGCGCCCGCGAGGTCCCGAAGGGCCGTGGCCACGGCGCTGATGCCTGTTTCACCCTCCTCGATGTTGACCGCGTAGCCCACCCGGCGGATCTCGGCCAGTTCGGCTTCCAGGGCGGACCAGTCCGAGAGGGACGCCTGGGTGCGCGCGTCCAACTCGCGGTCACCGTAGCGCCGGGTCAGCTCGGACTCCGGCAGTGCGGCCAGGATGGCCTTGCCCGCCGCTGTGCAGTGCGCGGGCAGCACGACCCCCGTGCGGTTGCCGACCCGGACGGACCTGGGACTCTCCACACAGTCCACGAAGCGGACGGTCCGGCCCTCGATCAGGGACAGGCTGACCGTCTCACGGGTGCGTTCGCGGACCTCCTCCAGAACGGGGTGCGCCACCCGGCGGATGTCGATGCGGTCGATCGCCGCGAGCCCGATCTCGTTGAGCACGGGCCCCGGGCGGTAGGCGCTGTTGGGCCGGTCCTGGAGTACGAAGCCGCGGCGGCGCAGCGAGGTGAGCAACCGGTGCGCGGTCGAGGGGGCGACGCCGAGGAGGGTCGCGGCCTCGGAGACGCGCAGGGCCTGGCGTTCGCCGATGAGTTCCAAGAGGCGCAGGGCGTTGTCGACCGAACTGGAACCGCCGTGGTGACCCGAACCGGAGAACTCCTGGTCATTCGACATGAAAGAAGGATAGCGCAAGATTTTCCGCATAAGAAAAAACGACAATGTGCCGTGCGGCCCTCCCTGAGGACCGCACGGCGAGAGTCCGCGCGGCTGCGGGGAGAACCCGCGCGGGCGTCCAGGGGCTCAGCCCTCGCGCACGTTGAGCCGAAGGTCGCCGATACGGCTGATCCGGGCGTGCAGGCGGTCCCCCGGGGTGAGCGGCCCCACCCCGGGAGGGGCGCCGGTGAAGATCAGGTCGCCGGGTAGCAGGGTCATCATCGAGGACGCGTAGGCCACGATCCTGGGCACCGGCGTCATCAGGTCGCGGGTGTGCACGTCCTGGCGCACCTCCCCGTTGACGTCGAGCCGGATCTCCAGGCCGCCCGGGTCGGTGATCTCGTCGGCCGTGGTGATCCACGGTCCCAGCGGGCTGAACGTGTCGTAGCTCTTGCGCCGGGACCGGTCCGCGGCGCTGCGCACCGTGACGTCCAGACCGAGCGTGTACCCCGCCACCCGGTCGAGCGCCTCCTCCTCCGCGATGTCGGTCCCACCGCGGCCGACCACGATCACCAGTTCCGATTCGTGGTGGATCTCCTGCCCCGCCGCCACCACCTCCTCGGGCAGCACGATGTCCTCGGCCGGTCCCGACAGGGAGGAAGGGGCCTTGAGGAAGACGTCGAACCGCATCATCCACGACTCGACCCCGCCCAGGGTCCGCTCCTGCACACCGTGCATCTCCGCGACGTGGTCCGCGTAGTTGGACGCGCACGCCACGATCTTGCTCGGGTTCAGCGCCGGGGCGCGGAGCCGGACGTCGGCGAGGGGGGTGCGCGGCCCCGCGGCGGCCGCCGCCGCCAGCCTCTCCCTGATCTCGCCGTAGTCGCGGCAGAGGCGGCGCCACCACCCCGCCGTGACCGGGTCGGGGTCGTGCGGCCAGGTAAGGGCCGCGGTGACGTCGACGACGTGGCCTCCGTCCGCCGTGTCCTCCACGACGCCGAGCCGGTGGTCGTCGAACAGTGCCAATTTCATTGTCAGGCGCCTCTCTGGTGTGTTCACGTTCTCCGCACCGGTCGCCCCCGCCACGCGCGGAGGGTCCGGTCGCCCTCTCGTGGGCTGCGCGCTCCCCCGCCCGGGGGCTCACCCGAAGACCCGGGTGACCTCCTGCGGCCCCAGCAGCGTCTCCTCGCGGTAGATCCCCAGCGCCCGCAGGACCGGGGTGTCGCTAAGGCCGAACAGGTCGGCGCCGGGGCCGGAGCGGTGTTCCACCGCTGCCCACGACGGCACGACGAACATGTCCCCGGCGGTCCAGTCGAAGCGCTGGCCGTCGATGACGCTCGTGCCCTCGCCCCGGTAGACGACGTAGACGGTGTTGCCGCTGCGCCGTGTCGGTGCCGAGGCGAGGTCGCCGCCCGCCACCCGGTGGGCGGAGCAGGCGAGGGTCGGCAGCACGCTGGCACCCGACCGCGGGTTGGTGAACTCCAGGGTGGTCAGCGGCCCCGAGCCGGCCGCGGCCAGCTCCGAGAGCCTGCGGTCGGTATCGGACCAGCGATAGACCAGCAGCGGGGAGGGCTCGGGGTCGAGCGCGTCCGTCACCGCGCCGGGCACGAGCGTGCCCATGCCCGGACCGGTGCGCGCGTACTCGTCCTCGGACCGGTTGTGCGGACCGCTGGCGGCCTGGTTGAAGTCGGGGTGGGCCTCGAAGAACACGCCGTCCAGCGCCTCGACCATGGGCAGGTCCAGGCCGTCGAACCAGAACATGTTGCCGTCGCCGCCGTTGGTGTGGTCGTGCCACGCGCCGCCGGGGGTCAGGACGAGGTCGCCCGGTCGCATGTCGCAGGAATCGCCGTCGACGGTGGTCCACACGCCCTCGCCTTCGAGAACGAACCTGATGGCACCGGGCGTGTGCCGGTGCGCGGGCGCGGACTCGCGCGGACCGAGGCACTGGAGCGCGCCCCACAGTGTTCCGGCGGCGTAGGGGCGGCCGCCGAGACCGGGGTTGGTCAGTGACAGCACCCGGCGCTCACCGCCGCGCTCCACCGGGACGAGCCTGATGGCGCGCTCCGCGAGCGGGCGCATTTCCGAGGCGCGCCACAGCCACGGCACGGCCTTGGGCCGAGGGGTGGGTGTGAGGAGCTGGTCGGTGATCGTCCACAGAGGGCGCAGTCGCGCCGCGTCGAGCCCCGCGTAGAGCGCTTCGAGATCAGCGGCGGCGGACGGGTCGGCGGTGGGGTCCACGGACATGTGCGGTTCTCCTTCTCCTGGGGTCAGGGAGTGGCGGCGGAGGCGTGTTCGCCGGGGGGAAGGCCGATCCCGAACCGGCGCACGCTCTCCAGGAGGGAGGCGCGGCGCATGTAGGCGCGAGCGCGCACCGGGTCGGCCGCCGTGGCCCGCATCTCCTCGTGGCCGGCCCTGCGGACCTCCTCGTCGGTCTCCCTGAGGCGGTCGGTGTTGCGCTGGGTGTCGGCCTGCACGTACTCCAGGGCGACCCGCCGCCGGATGTCGGCGAACGCGGACAGCTCCGGCTCCGCGTCGCCCCGTCCTGAGCGGATGCGGCTGATTCGCCGGGTGACGTCCACGGCGTCGTGGATGCCGCTGTTCAATCCGACGCCGCCCATCGGGCTGTTGATGTGCGCGGCGTCGCCGACGAGCACGACGTCGCGGACGCGGAAGGTCTCGGCCACGCGCTGGTGGACGCTGTAGAGCTGGCGGTCCACGATCGGGTAGTCCTCGGCGCGGGGCGCGAGCCCTTGGAACCGCCTCTGCAGCGTCGCCTCGGCGGTGGCCTCCTCGGCCGGCTGCTCCGCGGGGACCGGCCAGACAGCTCGCCATGACTCGGGCGTGCGCAGCAGGAACAGCCATTCGTGGGGGTCCGCGACGTAGTTGACGTCCGCGATCCCCGGAAGCACGGAGCTCAGGTCCACGTCCGTGCTGGCGATGAGGAACCGCTCGGGATAGGTGTAACCGGCGAAGTCGATCCCGAGCGCGCGGCGGACCGTGCTGCCCGCACCGTCGGCGCCGATGACATGGGAGCCGGTGAGCGTGTGCTCCCCCTCGGGGCCGGCCAGGGTGACGGTCGCGCCGCCTTCCTCGTGGACGGCCACCGATGTGACCCGGGTTCCGAAGCGGAGTTCGACGCCTTCGGTCCGGGACAGCCGCTCGTGCAGCATGCGTACGAGGTGCTGCTGGTTGAGCTGCAGCCGGAAGGGGAACCGCGTCTCGTCGGCGATCAGGGAGAAGTCGAACTCCGCGACCAACCCGTCCTTCCGGTCCCGGAAGTGGTAGACGGGGACCCGCAGGCCCTCGGCGAGCATCCGGCCGGTGAGGTCCAGGCCATCCAGAAGCTCCAGGGTCGCCGCGTGGAACGTGGACGCGCGCCAGTCGGTCATGGGCCTGTGCGCGCTCTCAATGAGGACGACCGGTACGCCCTCGCGCGCGAGAGACGCGGCGGCGACCATTCCGACCGGGCCCCCGCCGGCCACGATGACCGGCGTCTCGGGACAGCCTCGCTTGTGTAGTGGCATGGGGCAAACGTCTCACGAATTTCGCACCAGAGAAAGTGATCAGGATCAATTTCCTCCATGCAGAAAATATGGCGCTGAAGTCGCGCGAGGTGGACCGTGATGCCATGCAGGAGCCAGTGGTCGGTACCGGCCGGGTCCGCGCCATCCCGGGCGCCATCCCGGGCGGCAGGTCGATCGGCCCCGGGCGCTCGGAGGCGCCGCGCACCCCGGCGCCCCGAGCAGCACCGGTGTCAGGCCGGGGCGGTCTCCGGGAAGTCCGGATGCTCGCGGCCGTGCGGGATGTCGATGCGTTCCTCGCCCGTGCGCAGTGCCCGCAGGATGACCCTGCCGACGTACTCGGGACTGTGCGCGACCAGGCCGGAGGGTGCGTTGGTTCCGTCGAGGAACATCCCGTCGCCGAATTCGGTCGCGGTGATCGACGGTAGGACGAGCGAGACATCGACGCCGTCGGCGGCGAGTTCCTTGCGCGCGACGGTGCTGAGCATGTTCACCGCCGCTTTGGACGCGGCGTAGGCGCCGACCCCGGGTGGGGCGAGCACCGTGGTTCCGGAACTGACGTTGACGATCCGCCCGCCGCCCTGGCGCCGCATCACCGGCAGCACGGCCCGGATCGCCGATACCACGCTGACGACGTTGAGTTCGAGCAGCCGGGCGTACGCGACGGGATCGACGTCCTCCAGCCGGACGTGGAAGCTCGCCCCCGCGTTGTTGACCAGGCCGTCGATACGGCCGTACCGACGCACCGCGAGGTCGGCCAGCGCCCGCACCTGCGCGGGGTCGGTCATGTCGGTGGGGGCGTGCAGCGCCCCGTCCAGTTCGGCGCTCAGGGCGGCCAGGCGGTCGGCCCGCCGGGCGGCGAGGACGGGCCGAGCGCCGGCGAGGTGCAGCAGGCGGCCGGTCGCCTCACCGATGCCCGACGAGGCACCCGTGACGATGATCACGCGGCCGGACAGATCGAGGTACATGTGTCTTCCTCTCCGTGGTGCCGGTGCGCAACGCGGAATCCGCTGAATGGGGGTGCGCTGCGGATGCCGGGGCCGGTGATGGTCAGGAGAAATGGGTCGCGAACCAGTCGAGCATGGGCTCCGGGCGGCGCTGGAACTCCAGGTAGCCGTCCCAGCGGGCCGTCGTTCCCTCGATCCACTGGAGCTTCTTGTCCGTGCCGGGGATGTTGTCGAACATGGCCTGCACGTCGCTCGGGTGAGTGAGCACGTCGTCGCGGACCTGGTAGAGGAATGCCGGGACGTTGACGTTCTTCGCCCAGTCCCGCGGGCTCCTGCGCGCGAATCCGATGCTCGTGCGCAGGACGATGAGCCGTTCGAGTTCGTCGAGCCGGCCGTCGAGCCCCATCATTGCCAGCCGGCGCCCGAGGATGGTCTCGGCGCTCACCGGCTGAGGTCCGACCAGGCAGCGCACCCCGTCGAACTCATCGGGGAACTGCGTCATCGCGGCGAATGTGGAACTGCACCCGAGGCACCGGCTGAACAGGCCGATCTGCATACCGCGCGTGTCCCGGCGGTCGCGCACGTAGCGCAGCGAACCGACGACGTCGCGCGCCTCGTAGATGCCGCTGGAGGCGATGCCTCCGTTGGCCGCCCCGCTGTGGCCCAGGTTTCGCAGGTCGTAGGCCAGAACGTTGTACCCGGCGTCGTGGAGGATCTTGATGTCCGGGGTGAGGTCGACCTCGAACCCGTTGCCGCTCGGTTCCCACAGCGAAAGCCAGGGCTCCAGGTGAGCGGGGAGCCCGGACCGGCTGAACCCCATGGGGTGGTTCGCGATGATCACCTTGTCGGACCCGGAAGCCGGGATGAACCAGCCCTCCAGCGGCACTCCGTCCTGGGCGGGGAAGGTGACGTCCTCGTAGTCGAGGTCGTGCTCGGAGGGCGAGTGCAGGATCGGCGACCGCTGCGTGTAGCTGAACCCGTCGGCGAACGCCTCCAGCGCGGCGTCGGCGTCGTCCGGGTCGTCGGCCGCGGCGGCCGCTGCCGGGGCGTCGGCGAGCAGTCCTGTGGCGAGGCCGATGGCGGTCGCCGCGCTCACGGAGGTGGTCAGCATCTGTCGCCTGTTCAGGCGGTCGTCCATGGACGTTTCTCCCTGTGATCGGGGGGTGGGCGGCGCGGCCGGTGTGGCCGTGCCGTGGTGGGGAGGTGCTGCGGCACCGACGGACGGCCGGGGAAAGGAGGTTCGGTTCTCGTCGCGATGGGCTCAGCCGAGAACGGCCGGTCCGAGCACGCCCCCGCACCACCGGCGGAAATGCGTGGAGGTGCCGGTCCGCGCGGATCGAGGGACGGCGTCGGCGACGACGTCCGGGGGCCGGTGCGATCCCGTGACGACCTCGACGCGCCGGCGAACCATGGCGGGAAGCCGCGCGCGACCCCCCGGACGGGCGCGGCGTCGGCCACGAGGTGGCCGATGACGAGGCGGCCGATCCGGCCGGTGAGCGCGGCAACGACGATCACGACTACCCCTGGATACGAGTGACGGATGGAAGTCCGGGGCGGCGGCCGGTAGGAGGCGTCGCGGCGCCCGGGCGGGCGTCGCCCCGGATCCCGTTGTTCCGATCGCCGGGGACAGCGCCCAGTCAACCGGGCGCCCCGGCGAACCTGAAGGACCGATCCGGAGCGGATTGATACCTTGGAGGTATGGGCGATCTCCAGATCCGGCAGTTGCGGTATTTCGTGGCCGTCGCGGAGGAGCTGCACTTCGGCCGGGCGGCGAAGCGCCTGGACATGGCGCAGCCGCCGCTGTCGCGGGCCATCCGGGAGCTGGAGCGCGGGTTGGGCGTGCCGCTGCTGGAGCGCACCACGCGCCATGTCACGCTCACGCCCGCCGGTGAGGTCCTGCTCCGCGACGCCCGGTCCATTCTCGACACCGTCGCCGCCGCCGCCCGGCGGGCCCAGCACGCCGGGCGGCCCGCGCCGAGGCTGCGGCTGGCGCTGAAAGCCGACTACGACGGCGGGCTGTTACCGCAGATCCTCGCCGCGTACCGGTCCGAGGCGGCGGTCCCGGTGGAACTCGTCTTGGGCGGGAAGGGCGAGCAACTCCCGGCGCTGTGCAGCGGCCTCGCCGACATCGCGCTGCTGCCCCTCCCTTTCGACGACACGGATCTCGACGTCGAACCGCTGCTGACCGAGCCCCGGCTGGTCGCCCTGGCCACCACCGATCCGCTGGCCGCCCGCCCCGGCCTGCGCCTGGCCGACCTGGCTGGCAGGGTCCTCCCCAACGGAACACCCGCGGAAAGGGAGGGCCTGCCCCCGTCCATGCCCACCGGCGGCAACGGAGGCGCCGACCGGGAGCCGCGGACCGGCACCGTTCACGCACCGCCGGCCGGGACCCGGCCCCGGTTGCTGGACCTGGCCCAGATCTTCAGCCTGATCGAGGTGGGCAGCATCATCTGGTTTCCGCCCGCCTCGGTAGCGCGCCGCCACCCCCGGCCCGGCATCGTCTACCGGACCGTCGATGACCTTCGGCCGCTCACGCTCGCCCTCGCCTGGCCGCAGGAGTCACGCTCGCCGGCCACCGCCGCCCTCGTTCGCGCGGCCTGCGCCGTCGCGGGGGCCGCCTACCCCGCAGGTCCGCTGACAGGCGACGACGCCCCCGGCCCCGGCCCCGTGCAACGGCGACAGGCCGGTGCGCCAGCCGGAATCGTCTCCCGGGGTGGACCGCCGAAGCAGCTCGACCCCTCATCGGAGCCGAAGCCCAGGCCGTAGACGATGTCCCCGGGCACCTCCGAAACCCCCTCCGGCGGTCCCCGCAATCCGCGCTGCCGCCGCCCGGTCGGCGTCGGTCGAGCACCGTTCCATGACGGACAGGCGGGCCCAGGGTCGATGATCGGTCATGCTCTCGCACGTGATCCGGGCAGGCCGACACGCCTATGCGACGGACGACACTCCAGCGGTCACGTCGTGGCGGTGGAGGTCGAGGGGGTGGGTGCCCCCGCCCACGGACACCGCCCCAGCGCGTCCTCGCCTACCACGGCGGTGCGGCCGAGCCGCTCGGCGACGTAGGTGTGCGGGCCGTCGCGGATGGTGTCGGGGTTCCAGGCGGCCGTCTGTTCGGTGATCACGATCTGAGGGTTCCCCGGCTGGGGACGGGCTCACGGGCGGGCGGCAACAGCCCGTGATGGCGCTGCCCACCGCGCTCCACTCCCGGAATTCCCCAGCTCAGACGATAAAGTCCTGCTGGAGTACTAGGGCGAATGACCGAATTGGAGCTCAGGCACCAGCGCGTCCGCGGGCCGGCGCGCTCGGGATCGGTGCGCGTGGCGGTCTGCGACACGTGGAACGGTCGGATCGTCCGGGTCACGCGGGCCCGAGGTGAGAAGGGCAAGGTGTGAGTCGCCGCAGCGGCAACACGCTAGCGGGAGCCGGAACGAATCGACGCCGGCCCCGTTCAACTCCGGGGACCGTCCTCGCCGGCGCGGTCGCGGGGTGGTGTCCGGCTCAGGTACAGCGTGCGCTCGGGGTCGTCGAGGGAGGGCGCCGGCAGGTCCAAGGCGGCGCCCACCATGAACAGCATGCCCGCGGCGAAGAAGTCGTGCGCCACGTCGGCGCCGGCCCCCGGCAGTGCCGCGAACCGGTCGACGGTTTTCTTCGTCCAGCCGTGCATCATGTCGCGGATGTCGGGGTCCTCACATGACGCATATCCCTGGAGCAGCATGAGCATCAGCTCGCGCTGCTCCATGAGGACGCCCCAGGCGTTCGCCATGGTCTCCAGATGCTCGGTGTCGGCTTTCTCGCCCGGAAGGAACACGTCCCGTTCGACCGTCGCGAAGACCCGCTCCAGTACCGCGACGAAGAGCCCCTTCTTGGTCGAGAAGACCCGGAACAGGTTCGGGTGGGAGATCTCCACGTCCTTGGCGATGGTCACGGTCGAACCGCCGTGCAGCCCCTTGTGGCTGAACTCCTTCAGCGCCGCCGCCAGGATCTGCTCACGGCGCCGCTCGATGCTGACCCGTGGTCTGCGTCCCGTCGACACGCTTGATAGTGAATACTCATTTTCAGACCGCGTCAAGCCGCCACCGGCCCCAGGTGAGCAATAGTGGTCTATCACACCCGCGCCGATCGAGGATCCTTTCACCACGGGACGGCCTCTGGAGGGACCAGCGCATGATCCGCTCCCCGCAGACCCCGTAACCGGGCAGCGGCACGGTGGTCGGCCCGCCCGCCACCGAACGAGAACACCGGCGCCCTGCGGCATAAGGCCCTGCACCGATAGCCGGATCGCGGGCACAACGGCCAGCGTCGGGGAAGCACGAAATCACGAGCAGGGGGGTGTCGGCGGTCGAATTCCCATGGGCCAGACCGCGCGGCCCGCGCGGTCTGGCCCTCGACCCTCCACCCGCCGGCCCGGAATCGGAGGCGCCTCGAATTCCGGCGGCACTGACCTCGGCGCCTATGGCGGCGGGACAGACGTGGGCGGCACCGGCAGGCTGGTCGACCGCCCGGCCGCCGCACGGAGACCGGTGGACTGCTTCATCGCCGGCACGGGCCGCGTCATCACGATCCCCACCCGCTCGCTTCCGACGGCGGCACCCGCACCGGGCGCGACGGCGGCGTCCTCGCGCGTAGCAGCCCGCACAGCGCGATCCTCAACGGCTCCCAGCACGTCCGCAACCCGCTGACCGTCCCGCCCTCACTCGACGGCGGTCATTCCGGTTCTTCGTAGAAGCGGACGTAGGCGTTGGACTGCGCGGCGCAGTCGTCGAATATCCGCTCGTCGGACCAGCCGCGCGTGGCACGCAACCGGGGAATCGCGTCGGCGAGCTGCCTGTCGTGGGCGGTCAGCGTGCCGTCGTCGTGCAGCGTCAAGAACGGCCACGTCCGCTGCGTGCGGCGGTCCTGGGCATAGAGCACACGGGTCATCGCCGGCCTCCGGCCAGCAGGTTGGTGGTCCCTCGCGCGTTGCGGGCCAGCATGTCCAAGCGCGCCGTCATCTCGTCGAACCACTCACCCCGGCCCAGGCGGGCGAACTCGTCGTAAACCGCGGCGAGCCGGGCCCGCAGCCACTGGATGTCGGCCAGGGTCAGCGGGTTGGCGATCCACGCGCCGGCGTCGAAGTCGTAGAACGGCCGCATGGAGTCGGTGTGGCGCATTCCCTCCAGGTCGGTGGGGTCCTCGGGCGTGAAGAGCCACGCCCTGGCGTGGTCGATACCCGCGACGCGGCCGTCGCCCTGGTCCAGCCAGTTCCCGGGGCTGCGGTCTCCGTTGGCGACCAGCACGTCGAGCAGGCCCAGAACGCGCCCGTCGCGCGTGTGGGTGAGGGGGGACTCCGGGTTGCCGAAGTGCGTGAACCCGGATACGCCGTCCATGAAGTGCATGTAGAGGTCGTTCTCGCCGAGGCGGAGGACACCGGGGACGTTGGCGCCGATGGAGCGGCCGACCAGTGAGGCGAGGTGTTCGGCGTCGGCGCGGTTGCTGCGGTCCCATCGCGTCACGATGTCCTTGTAGACCGCCTGCGTGCCGTCGCCGAAGTGCACGAGTTCGGTGCGGCCGTCGTCACCTTGGTCGTCGAACACCTGCCGGCGCACAGGCTCCAATGCGGTGACGGCGACGAGGTCCTGGATGCCGGCGGAGAGGTCCTCGATGCCCTCGAAGGTCCCATTCCACCGCTGAAGCATTGCGACCCGATCGACCCGGGCCTGCGCGGTCTCCCCCGTCGAAGCTTCGGGCTGCTGGTACTGCGAGTACTCGGTTCCGTCGTAGGTCTCGGTGGAGTACTGGGGTTGTTGGGGGTACTGGGATTGCTCAGAGTACTGGGGTTCCGTGTACGCGGAGATCTGCGTTTCAGCGGAGTAGGCAGCCGGGTATCGAGTTTCCTCCAATGATGCTTCAGGCTGCTGGTAGTACTGCGTGGCGTCGGGGTAGCGGCGGGGGCGACGCCGACGCGTGCCGGCCATGAAGACCTGCCAATCCGCCTCCCGCGCGGCATAGGTCTCAAAATCCCCCGGACCATAACCGTAGGTCAGATCGGCGACCACATCCTCAGCCGAACGCAACGGCGCCTTCGCCGACTTCGGGTCCACCAGAGCACTGAAATCCGGTGGCACCGGACGCTTACCCCCATACGGATCATCAGGATCAACAGGGGCAGGCTCCGGTTCCGGAACCGGAGCGTACAAATCATCGGCATCAGTGTCCTCGCCGTACGCGGTTCGCCCCCGCACACCCTCAGAACCCGGACCACGCCCCCCACCAGAAGAACCGGACGAAGCCCCACCGGCCGCCCCTCCACCGCGACCACCAGCAGACCCGCCACCAGAACCCGGCCCACCCGCAGAACCCGGCCCGGACCCACCCCGGCCACCACCCGCGCCAGCCGAACCAGGAGCATCATCATCATCCGGCCCACGCCCACGCCCCGGCCCATGGTCACCGACATCCGACACATCGTCATCGGAAATCTCTATCGGATCCTCACCCGCATCCGAGGACTCCGAAGAGTCATCATCGGAAACCACCACCACCGGCTCATCCACGGGTTGCGGGGCCTGCCGCACCGAAGGCACAGGACCGCCCTGACCCCCGACCTCCTGCCCCAACAGCTTTACCCGCACGAAGGTGATGGCTCGACCGCGACTCTTCAGCTCCAGGTGATTAATGGCCTCGAGGACTCTTTTGGCGGCTGTCACGCGCTCTACTCCGAGTACGCCGGCGATCCGCTCGTTCTGCCCAGCCACCGTTTCGCCGTCCGGCCCCTGACCGAGCAGGACGAGGGCTCTGTGCTGGGGGTAACTCAGGCCCTCGAGGCGGTCCCACGCCTGGGCCTGCTCCTCCGGAGACAACTCGGACGCGGACACCAAGCGGGGTCTGCGCGAGCCCCGCAGTGCTGAGGCAGGGGCGGGGCCGGCGGCCTCGACGTCGGCCAGAGCCGACTCCAACGTCAGCCCCGCCGCACGCGCAAGAACCACCGCACCCGCACGCGAACCAACATCCAACTCGTGGTACATGCGGTTGGCCTGCTTATTGAATGCGCTCTCGCTCGTGCCGTGGAGACCTGCGATCTCAGCCGGCGAACCGTCCTCCATAAGCCGAGCCAGAACAACGCGATCGTCAGGCGACAGTTTTTCCACGCGTTCACGCGCTTCGGCCTGAACCGACTCCAACTTCAGCCCCACCGCATGCGCAACAACCACCGCACCCCAACGCCGATCCACACGCAAATCGCGGTACATGCGGTTGGCCTGACCTTTGAATGCGCCCTCGTTCGTGCCGTGGAGAGCTGCGATATCAGCCAGCGTACGGTGCTTATCCATAAGCCGAGCCAGAACAACGCGATCGTGCAGCGACAGTTTTTTCACGCGTTCATGCGCTTCGGTCTGAACCGACTCCAACGTCAGCCCCACCTCACGCGCAACAACCACCGCACCCCCACGCGAACCCACACGCAACCTGCGGTACATGCGGATGGCCTGCCGGTTGAGTGCGCGAGCGTTCGTGCCGTGGCGAGCCGCGATCACATCGAGCGAATCGCCCCCCCTAAGCCGAGCCAGAACAACGCGCTCGTGCAGCGACAGTTTTTTCACGAGTTCACGCGCTTCGGTCTGAACCGACTCCAACGTCAGCCCCTCCGCACGCGCAAGAACCACCGCATCCCCACGCGAACCAACATTCAAATCGCGGTACACGCGGTTGGCGTGTATGTAGAGTGCGTTCGCGGTCGTGTCGTGGAGGTCTCTGGCGATCACAGCCAGCGTACGGTTCTCATCCATAAGCCGAGCCAGAACAAAGCGCCGGTCAAGCAACAGCCTTTCCACGGGCCCACGCCCATCGTCAGGACCAACACGGCCGGCGGCATCGACGTCGGCCTGGCCGGCCACCTGCGGCACACGACGAACAGAGCCCTCTGGGCCACCGTCCTCTCTACCCGAATCCGAAAGGACACCGCCCCCCGCAGCGTCGACCATCTCCGAATCGGAATCACGCCCGCCCCCACCAACGGAATAGGCATAGGAGTCCTCGCCCGCCGCCTCCACACCTTCAGGGAAACCACCGAGCGCCTCCGGCCCGGAGACACCACCCGGGAAAGCGAACTCCTCCAAGCCCGCTTCCCGCATCACCCGCGAATCCTCGAACGGATCCTCCGGCACGATGACACCGTCGTCCAGGTCCAGGACAAGATAGCCGTCGTGGGCATCGCCGGCAGGAACGGGCGACCAACCCGCGGGCGGCACCCACCCCGCAGGCACGACCTCGGCCTCCACGAACAGCACCTCCTCCACAACCCCACCCGCAACCCGCTCACCGGGATGCCGGTAGGCGGCATGGACGACAAGACGCACCCCCCGCACCCCCCGCGCCCCCCGCCCCACCAGCACACTCCCCGGCCCGTCCCCG